>JAUWQU010000326.1 GCA_030610965.1 Phycisphaerae bacterium | reverse complement strand
AGCCGGAGCATGGCGTTCTGCTTTTCCTGCCCGGCCCCAGCCCTTCGCGGGACCTTCCCTATGTGCTGCTCGGCGCCTTCCTGGGCCTGCCGCAGCATGGGGTCCAGCACTTGAGAGAACGCGTCGTAGTCGTTCGGGCAGCCCAGCACGCCGCGCTGGCGGAACTCCGGGAACGTCAGGCCGCAAACGTCGCAATGCAGGTCCGAGGTGTCCTCCTGCCCGGCCGACTGAAGTATGAAGTCCTCCAGCAGTTGGCTGATCGGAAGGTTGGCCTTGATCGTGATGCCCTCGGCGGCAGCGCAGTCCTCGCAGAGGTGCTTCTCGATCTTTTCACCGCCGGTGATCTCGGTAAGGTGAACCGTCGCCGGTTTGCCGCACTTGTCGCATTCACGTTTCATACGCGCCTCACCTCTTAATGATAGGTTAAGAGGGCCTGGGGATCAATACCCGGCCCAATCTATCCATCGGTCGGCGGGGCCGCCCGGATTAGAGGCGGCCCGTCGGCTGGGGCCTGGGCATTGGCCAACGGGGGCCTAACGGCGCGGCCCGAGCGCCGCGGCGCCAGTGGGTTCGCGGTTACGGGCGCTTTCTGGCCAGGCAGAAGAGGTTTGCCGATGCGAACCGCCGGATGTCCTTCGATCGCAGGTTCAGCAGGAACCTCCCGAGCCTGCCGCCCGTGCCGGCCAGACGCGCCAGAATGGCCAATGGGCGCATGAAAAAGCCGGCGCCGTCGAAACTCTCGACGGCAAAGCCGGATCGCCCCAGCAAACCGGCCAGCTTCCTTCGGGAAAAGTGCTCGTGCCAGCGCTTCCTGGCCGAGACGTCGCCGACCAGCCCGTCCGGGTTGCTCACGTAACGCTGCTCGTATTCCTGGAGCGAATGGGTGCGGCAATAGTGCCACCGGTGGATTCCGGGGAAGATGAACTTGAAGTTGCCCATGTCGAGGAATGAGAAAACATGCTTGCCCGGCATCGTGACGATCAGAATCCCATCGTCCTTGAGCAGGCGATGCAGCTCCCGAAGCAGTTCCTCTTGTTCGTGGACGTGCTCGATGACGTCCAGGAGAGTGATGGAATCGAAAGTCCTGTCGGGCATCGGCAGCCGCTGGCCCTGGGGGCAGTGCAGAAGGGTCAGGTCAGGGAACTCCTGCCTTCCGGCCGCGATGGCAGGGCTGGAAACGTCCGCGCCGACCAGCTTGCGGATTCCCTTTGGGCGGAGGCTGGCCAGGAAAGCCCCACCTCCGCACCCGAAGTCCAGGTGGGTATCCGTGGCCGGCGGAACGTACTCCCATGCGAAGACGTGCGGGCTGTAGGAATGTGGACTCTCAGGGCTTATCTTGGTTCGCATCGTAACTCTCGCCGCGTGTGCATGGGCGATCCTACTGGTCCAACTGCGTGTCCGCCAGCCCGGCCGGGAGGGCGGCGGGGCGCTCGCAGGTGGAGGCGACATCGACGTGCCGACCGGCCTTGCTGGCCTGCTCGACCGAGAGTATTACGTCCAGCACGTGGTAGGCAAGCTCGCCGCAAGGCCGGAACTTACGGCCGGTCCGCAGGGCGGTGGCCAAATCGGCCGGGCCGATGCCACGGCTGTTCTCCGCGTTGGCGTGGGTCAGCGGGACTTCGGTCCATTTGTTGCCGCGCCGCCCGACGCTCACCGGGCCGCCAAAGCAGTTGGGGTCCGGCACGCTCAGCGTTCCGGTTTCGCCGTAGACCTCGATCCGCGGCAGCCGGTGCGCCTGGACGTCGAAGCTCATGACCAGCGACGCCACCGCTCCACTGACAAGATCAAGCACGGCCGCGAAGTGGGTGGGCGTCTCGACGACGATCTTCTTGCCTCGTTTCTTTTCGCTGGTGATGGTCCGCTCGGCGAAGCTGATCTGGGCCGAGCCGGTCACGCGTTTGACCGGGCCAAGCAGATTGACAAGGGCGGTGATGTAGTAGGGCCCCATGTCGAGCATGGGCCCGCCGCCGATCTCGTAGAAGAACTCCGGGTTCGGGTGCCATACCTCGCAGCCTCCGGAGCACATGAACGCGGTGGCGGCGACGGGCCGGCCTATCGCGCCGTCGTCGATCAGCTTGCGGCAGGTCTGGATGCCGCCGCCCATGAACGTGTCCGGCGCGCCGCCGACAAGCAAGCCCTTCTCTTTGGCCAGCCTCAGCACAGCCTGGCCGTCTTGCTTGCGGACGGCGAAGGGCTTTTCGGTGTAGGCGTTCTTTCCGGCCGCCAGGGCGCTCAGCATGATCTCGGTGTGGACCTTGGGCGGGGTCAGGCAGATCACAAGCTCGACCTCCGGGTTGTCCAGGACCACCTCGTTGTAGCCGCAGGCGGGGATGTCGAACTTCTTCGCCGACGCCTGGGTTCGCTCGAGGATGATGTCCGAACAGGCCACCACGTCCAGAATGCCCATCCGCTTGCAGTGCGTGAAGTACTTGCTGCTGATGTTACCGCAGCCGATGATGCCGACCTTGACCGGCTTGAGTGCCATAATCTCACCTGCCTGTTCAGTTTGCCGTGAAAGTTGCCTGCCGTCGCGGCCGGCGCCGCCGAGGCGCCGACCGCCGCGGCGCACGAAACTACCCGCCGTCGCCGCTCGATGCAACGGGCCAAGGCGTTTTTGACCCGCCGTCCGGGGGCAGGGGCATAAAAACCGTCGTCGCCGAGAACTAGACCGCGCTTCTGAACGTAGAATCGGCACAGATACAATTCCGAATCACCTCGGCTGGCCAGGCGGTTCCGAGGTATTCGTGCTTGGCTCCAGGGCTTGCGGAACGTATGCTCCGCACTTGCGTTTTGGCGGCAGTCGGCTATTCCTGGCGGAGTTGCGCATGGCTCACGACATATTGAACCCATCGATCGAGGCACAGGAAGGGCGAGTAAGCCTGCTGATTCTCGGCATACTCGTCGGCGGAGTGCTGGTCGTTAACTCGTACATCGCCGAATTGATATTCGACGACCCGTTCTACAGCGACGCCTTGGCGCTGTTGGGTGCGGTGCTGCTGGCGATCCCCATCCTCGCCCACGCCGCCAAGCACCTCGCGCACGGCCACATGCACATGGACGAGATTGTCGCCCTGGCCCTGGTGGCGGCGCTGGCCAGCAGCGACTTCAAGGCCGCCGGGCTCGTGGCGTTCTTCCTGCTGCTGGCGAACCTTATCGAGACCCGCACCGCGCTTGGCGCAAGGGCCTCCATCGAGGCCCTCGTCCACCTCACGCCCACCAAGGCCCATCGCCTGACGGACGAGGGGCAGGAGGAAATGGTCGACCCCCGCGAGCTGTCGCCCGGCGACGTCGTCCGCGTGCGCCCCGGCGACAACATCCCGGCCGACGGCGATATCGTCACCGGCCAGACGTCGATCAACCAGGCCAACATCACCGGCGAGTCGGTGCCGGTTGACAAGGCCCCCGGCGACGAGGTGTTCGGAGGCACGAGCAACGTCGGCGGCGCCATTGACGTGAAGGTCACGCGTTCCGGCGAGGACACCACGCTCGGCAAGGTCCGCAAGCTGATCCTCCAGGCCGAGCAGACCAAAATCCCGATCATGCGCCTGATCGACCGCTACGCCGCGTGGTACACGCCCGTCATCCTGATGCTGGCGGCGACGGTGCTGCTGTTCACGCAGGACATGTCCATCGCGGTTACGATGCTGGTTGTCGCGTGCCCGTGTTCGTTGGTGCTGGCGGTTCCCACGGCCGTGGTCGCGGCGCTCAGTTGTTCGGCCCGGCTGGGTATATACATCAAGGACGTGTCCAATATCGAGACGGCGCGGGACATCAACGCGTTCGTCTTCGACAAGACCGGCACGCTGACGACCGGACAACTCAGCGTGACCCGTCTGATGCCGGCCGCGGGTATCGATGGGGCGGACCTTCTGGCTGCTGCGTCCAGCGTCGAGCAGCTTTCCAAGCACCCGGTTGCCCGGGCGGTTCTGGCCGTGGCGGATCGCGCCCGCGTCCAGGCAAGGCCGGCCGAACAGTTCCAGGAGATATCCGGCAGGGGCGTCACGGCAACCGTCGACGGCCAGAGGCTCTATGTTGGCAGGCGGACGTGGCTGGCCGAGCAGGGCGTGGACTTCGCCGCTATGGCAGGCCAGCAGTACGACGAGCCCGAGGGCCTCAGCACGCTCTACGTTGCCCGCGCCGGCAAGGCCATGGGCTGGATCGGCCTGGAAGACCGAACCCGAGACGAGGCCCGCCAGGCCATGGGTGAACTGTCCGAACTGGGCATCCGCGAGTTGGTGATGGTCACCGGCGACCGCTGGTCTGTCGCCCGCCGCGTCGCCCGCGAGATGGGCTGCACCGAGGTCCAGGCCGAGGTCCTCCCGGCCGACAAACTCGAGCTGGTCGCCGCGCTGCGGCAGCGGGGGCTCAAGGTCGCGGTCGTCGGCGACGGCGTCAACGACGCCCCGGCCCTGGCGGCAGGCGACCTGTCGATCGCCATGAGCGCCGCCGGCAGCGACGTGGCCATGAACTCAGCCACCATCGTCCTTATGAACAACAACCTCCGCCGACTGGGCCTGCTCGTTCGCCTCAGCCGCAAGACCAGCAGCGTTATCCATCAGAACCTGCTGTTCGGAGCGATCTTCATTGTCACCTTCATGATACTGGCGGTGCTGAAGTGGATCACCCCGGTCGTCGGGGCCGCGCTTCACGCGGGCGCGGCCACGTTCGTGATCTTCAACTCCGCCCGCCTGGTGCGTTTCGGCGAGGAGTTGCACGAGCCGGCCCGGCCCGAAGCTTCGCAACACGAAGTCCATACCGAGGCTGTGCCGGCGAGTTAGCGGATTGCGGATTGCGGATTGTGGATTGCGGATTGTGGATTGCGGATTGCGGATTGCGGATTTGTGGATTGTGGATTTGTTACTGCGGTGGCCTGAGTGAGTTATGTGACGTGATTCCTGACGGGAAGCATTCAGAAGCCCGGGGATAGCAATCCCGGGGAATGGTTGACGGTAGAAACATGGCACCCACAGAGCATCCACGAACGGCATTGGAGATTCTTGAACTAGGCGTTGTGGAATTGGAAATGACGACGCGTTCTCGGCAACAACAGGATACCCACGACGGCGGCCGCGACGGCGGTGGCGGTGAAGGTCAGCACGGGCGTCGTGGTTTCGGTCAGGCCGAACCACTCGTCGGGGGCTATCAGCGACACCGCGCCGGCGATGGTTGCGAGCACAGTCGCGGCCAGGACCGCGTACCAGCTCCATTGCCGGCCGAAGCCGAACGCGCCCCAGACCACCCATCCGATCACGGCGATGGCGGCGGCTGCGCCGGCGATGAGGAAGTGGGTCGTGCTGTACAGGGCCGGCACGGTGAGGATAGCCAGGGCCGCCAGGCCCGAAGCGATCGCGGCCGCTCGACCCGCCCACGCCAGGACGTTGACCAACCCCGGCGCCTCGGACGAGGACTCCTGCGACTCCAGCTCGCGTGTCTGGAAGATAGCCACCCCCACTG
>JAUWQU010000410.1 GCA_030610965.1 Phycisphaerae bacterium | reverse complement strand
GGTGAGGAATGCGTCGTACCGGCCGGAGCGGAAGTCCGGGAACGTCCACGGCAGCGGCTCCCAGAGCTTATGGCGGAACATGAGCGTCACTTCCGCGTAGACGCCGTCGCGAAGGTAGATTCGGTGCGAGAAGTTCTTCATGCTTGCCAGGACGAGTTTGGCCGCCTCGACGTAGCCGACGTCCAGGTTGATAGGCCTGGCCTGGCCCGAGCCCCGGCCGGCGGCGGCGAACTCGGCCTCGATGGCGTTGGTGCGGATCTTCGCGCCGGCCAGCACGTCGGGGCTGTGCGGCCCGACGAAGCTCACAAACCGGCGATAGAGCGGGCTTCCCATCTCGGCGTCGTAGTAGTGGGTGAAGTCGAAGTCCATGACCTCGCCGGTCGCCTCGACGGGCCCCAGCGACGCGGCCATGGCTTCGGCGGCGGCGTCGAACAGATCGACCTCGCCGGAGATCATGCCGCAGATAAACTTCACCGCAGGGGGTTTGCAGGCTTTGGCCATTTGTGAACATCTTCGCCGACGGTGCCGGGCGTGTCAATCGCGCGACGACCTCATATTGTGTGCCCGGCGCGATCTGTGCTCGAAGCCACCTCGTTTACCTCCGGCATTTGGCGCGGCGACGCAGCAGTGCCCCCAGGCCAGCCAGCAGCAGCGCGGCCGAGGTCGGCTCGGGGATTGGGTCGTAGCGGATGTCGGCCGCCGGGTTATTGGCCTCTATCATGGGCAGGTAAGTCTGATAGGCTTCCAGATTCAGCGGATTACCGCGCAGATCGAGGAACGAGTAGATGGTGATCGTGCCCAGGTCGGATATGTCGCTGATCTGGTTGTTCTTCAGGTCAAGGGTGTTGAAGCTCATCCCCTCCAGCGGGGAGACGTCGACGATCAGGTTGTTGCGGAAATTGGTGTGGGTGTTGCGAAGGTTGGAGTCGGCAACAGGTGAAAGGTCGCTTATGAGGTTATCAGAGAGTGACAGGAAGCCGATGTTTCCCATCTGTCGCAGGACCGATATGTCCGAGATCCGGTTGAAGCTAAGCGATAGATTCCGCATCGGCCCGAATTCAGCCAGGCAGGATATATCCTCGATGTCGTTGCCGTACGCGTAGAGGAAACGCCACTCAGGAACGTCCTTCAGCGGGGACAGGTCCGTGATCTGGTTGTGGGTCAGGACCATGGCGACGTCGGTGGCGAGGCTGCCGACGCCGGCCAAGGCGGACAGGTCCGTAAGGTTGTTACTGCCCAGATGGAGGTAGGTCAGGTTTGCCAGGTTCCCCAGCCCGGTCGGATTGCTGATGGGATTGGAGCCGAGATCCAGCCAGGTCAGTTGCGTCATCGTCGCAAGCGGCACGACGCTACTGATCTTGTTGTAATGGAGGTTTAACTCCGTGACATTCTTCGCGTATTCGATGCCGTCCAGTGCGGCCACGTTGAGCCCGCGAGCCTCGAACCGGCCCGTCATCGTCAGCATGTTCGCCTCGGTGACCGGTGCCGGCGAGGGGATACCCAGTGCCGACCGCACGGCCGTTTCCAGGCGCGGATCCGCAAAGGCGACATCGTCGGCGATCGCCGGGTCGCCGAAGGCGCAAAGAACCAGAACCGAACACAGTGCGCATGATGCCCTTGAAATGATGAATCTCATCGCTCGCTCCCTGCTCTAGGCTCAATAGCAGCCGGAGACCCCATGTCCCTCGGACTCTCGCTACGGAATCGCGGGGGCTCACCCGCGACCGACCCCTGCCACCAGGAGTCGGTCTCCGTATCCTCTGATGATAAGGCCGGACAGGAATCTGTCAAGCACAACCTTCCGGGCTAAGTGGCTTGGAGGCCTGGAGGCGGTATCCGCCGAAAACAGGTGAAATCCGCGGGCGGGCATGGCATTATGGTCCGCTGCGCCTGGAGGCGCGTCGGAACCTTTGTCAGGATGCGTTAATGATCGACATCAAGCTTATCCGGGAGGCGCCGGAGAAGTTCATCGAGGCCGCGAAGCTCAAGAACGTCGACGCGGACATCGAGGGCCTGCTGGACGTGGACCGCCGGCTGGCGGACGCCCAGCGCGAAATGCAGGATGTGCGGACCAGGCAGAACGCCGCCGGAAAGCGGATCGCCCAGCTCACCGGCGACGCCAAGGCCGAGGCCATAGAGGCGATGGGCCAGCTCAAGGCGCGTGCCAAGGAGTTGACCGACACGATCGACCAGCTCCAGCCGCGGTTCGACGAGTTGATGCTCCGCGCGGCCCAGCCGCCCGCGGCGGACGTGCCCGTCGGGCGAGACGACACCGAGAACGCCGTCCTGCGCGTCGAGGGAGATCTGCCCCAGTTCGACTTCGAGCCCAAGGACCACGTCCAACTCGGCGAGTCGCTGGACATTATCGACATTCCGCGAGGCGTAAAACTCGCCGGCAGCCGGAACTTCATACTCAAGGGCGCGGGCGCCCTGATGCACCAGGCCATCCTCCGGCTGGCGGTCGATCAGATGATCGCCAAGGGCTACACGCTGATGACCGTGCCCGTACTGGTCAAAGAGTCGGTAATGTACGGCACGGGCTATTTCCCCGTGGGGCGCGACCAGGCGTATCTCGCCGAGCGCGATGAAATGAGCCTTGTCGGCACGAGCGAGGTGCCGGTGACGGCCTATCACAGCGAAGAGATCCTCGACGAGTCCGACCTGCCGCGAAAGTACTTCGCGATGAGCACCTGTTTCCGCCGCGAGGCCGGCGCTGCCGGCAAGGACACGTACGGCCTCTACCGCGTACACTTCTTCGACAAGGTCGAGCAGGTCATCCTCTGCCGCAACGACGAGGAAACGAGCATCCGCTTTCACCAGGAGATCCTCGCCAACGCCGAGGACATGCTCAAGGCCCTGAAGCTTCCGTACCGCGTGGTGAACGTATGCACGGGCGACCTGGGCCAGGGGCAGGTGCAGAAGTTCGACATCGAGACGTGGATGCCCAGCCGCGACAGCTACGGCGAGACTCACTCGGCCAGCCGGTTCTACGAATTCCAGGCCCGCCGGCTCAACATGCGATACCGCGACGCCGATGGCCGGGTCCGATACGTTCACACGCTCAACAACACCGTGATCGCCAGCCCGCGAGTGCTTATCCCGGTGCTGGAGCTGTACCAGAACGCCGACGGGACGGTGACGGTGCCCGAGGCCTTGAGGCCCTACATGGGCGGGCTGGAGCGGATAGAGCCCAAAGGCGGCAAGTAGGTGTCGGCCGGCAGCGGCAAATTCCAAATAACAAGCACCAAGTAACAGACAAGGACCAAATGACAAGCACCAAGATTCAAGCAAGGTCCAAATCACAAGCACCAAATCCTAAACAGAGGCCGTCTTCGGCCGCCAATCCGCAATCCACAGCCTTGTCGGCTGACAGGTTTGCGTCGGTCGTGCAAGCATGTTTGGGATTTGCCGCTTGTAGTCTTTGTTTGAGATTTGGCGTCTGGTATTTGGTCCTTGTCTGTTACTTGGTGCTTGTTGTTTGGGATTTGCTTGAATCTTGGCGCTTGTCATTTGGCGCTTCGGCTTTGAAGAAGGCAATGTTCGCCACTCCGCCGAATGCTACACTAGTGAAAGTCATGTTCATCCAGGAGCACATGCAATGATAGTGGTAATGAAGCCCGGCGCGACGACCGAGCAGGTTCAGCACGTGGTGGATGTGGTTCGCGACTACGGGCTCAAGGAGCACGTTATTTTCGGCACGGACCGCACGGTCGTCGCGTGCATCGGCGACAAGCGGATGGTGGACAAGGGCGCGATCGAGAACGCCCCGATGGTCGAGCGGGTCGTGCCGATCCTCGCGCCTTACAAGATGGCCTCGACCGAGGTCAAGAAGGACCGCACGATCGTAAAGATCGGGCCCGAGGGCTTTCCGATCGGCGGAAACAGAATCGGCATGATCGCCGGGCCGTGCGCCGTCGAGGGCCGCGAGCACATCATCCGCCTGGCCGAGCAGGTCAAGGCCGCCGGCGGCGTCGGCCTGCGCGGCGGGGCGTTCAAGCCGCGAACCAGCCCGTACAGCTTCCAGGGCCACGGCGTCGAGGGCCTCAAGATGCTCGCCGAGGCCCGTGATCGCACGGGCCTGGCCATTGTGACAGAGGTAGTCGGCGTGGACACGCTGCCCGCCGTGGCCGAGTACGCCGACGTGCTCCAGGTCGGCGCACGCAACATGCAGCACTACCCGCTGCTCGAGGCCGTCGGCAAGGTCGACAAGCCGGTCCTGCTCAAACGCGGAATAACCGCGACACTGCAGGAGTTCCTCCTGGCGGCGGAGTACATCATCGACGCCGGCAACCAGCAGGTCATCCTCTGCGAGCGCGGCGTGCGAACATTCGAGAAGTACGTTCGCAACACGCTTACGCTGTCGATGGTCCCTGCCCTGAAGGCCGAGACGCACCTGCCGGTGGTGGTGGACCCCTCCCACGGCACCGGCCACGCGTACATGGTCCCCGCGATGTGCCGCGCCTCCGTCGCCGCCGGGGCGGACGGCCTGCTCGTAGAGGTCCACGACGACCCCGAGCACGCCATGAGCGACGGCGCCCAGTCCATCACCCCGCAAGCCCTCCAGGAAGAGATGCCCGTGCTAAAACGCATCGCCGAAGCCGTAGGGCGAAGCATGTGACGAGAGGCGGCATCACTGTCCATCCAGGACCTTGAACTCGGACTCGTCCATGCCGACGTAGCAGGTGACGGATTTCGAATCAGTCCACTTGCCGCTATCTCCATCGCAGGCGGTGATGCTCAAGGTGTATCGG
>JAUWQU010000081.1 GCA_030610965.1 Phycisphaerae bacterium | reverse complement strand
TTGCCCGAAGAGCATTGAGGCCAATCGTTGCCTGCGGTGCCTGAAACGATGATTTTGTAACTGTCGTGTCTTACTAGCATTACAAATAACCCTTAGAACCTTTCCGCCACCCCGTTGCACAACTTTAAGGCGGCAGGCAGGGCTCAAGCAACAGATTCCAAACAAACCACAAGCACCAAAACTCCAATGATCTAAACGAAGAGGCCCCCGCGGCCGTGTCATTTCGCCGACGCCGCTTGGGTCCGCGGACAATAGTCTTTCGCTACCCGGTCCGCCATGGTGGAGGTCCGCTGCGGCGAGGCGGAGTTTGCCGGGCAGCCTCACCCTCGGGCCGTTTGGTGCTTATCGTTTGGAATTTGGGATTTGTTTGTGACTTGGTGCCTGGGATTTGATGCTTGCCGCCCCGTTGATCCGCAGAGTCTGACGGGAATGACAAACCGCCACGATAATCCTGCCGCACCCCAACGGCCCCCCGCCGGGCCGCGGCCTGAGGCCCGGCAGCCTTTGTCAGCGTCTAACTCGCGCTCGGCTCGGCTTCGGGCGGGTAGATGGTCTCGTCGTCTTTCATGAGGCCCAACTCTGCAAGGGTGCGCCGTGCGGCCTCCTGCTCGGCTTCCTTCTTGCTCATGCCCCAGGCGCTGGTGAAGTGCCGCCCGCCGATGGACACGGCCACCTCGAAGCACTTGCTGTGGTCCGGCCCTTTCTCGTCGAGCAGGTGATACTCCGGCGTGGTCCCCCACCACCGCTGAGCCTGCTGCTGGAGCACCGACTTGAAGTTCCGCTGGTGCTCGATCTCGAAGGCCTCGTCTATGAACGGCCCGACGGCTCGGAGGATGAACGTCCGGGCCGGCTCAAGCCCGCCGTCGAGGTGAACGGCGCCGATGATGGCCTCGAAAACCGCAGCCGAGACCGACTGCGGCAGCCCGCCCGGCATCGGCATGCCCTTGCCCAGGACCAGCGAGTCGGCAATGCCGGTCTGCTCGGCTATCTCCGAGCACGTTTTACGGGAGACCACGGCCGACTTTATCTTGGTCATCTGGCCTTCGAGCAGTTCGCCGAATCGCTCGTAGAGTTCCTGGCAGACCACAAGCCCGAGCACGGCGTCGCCGAGGAACTCCATCCGCTCGTTGCTTTCCAGGCGGGTAGAGGCGACCGAGGAGTGCGTCAGAGCCAGGGCCAGGAGATCCTGGTCCTTGAATGTGTAGCCAATGACTTGCTGGCAGCGCTCGATTACAGTCTGGTCCACAGCCTTTTCCCGCGAATCCGCGCCCCGTGGCGGAAGCCGCCCCGGCCGAACCGGCCGGCAGGCGACTTTCGCCAAGGGGCAACCTGGACGACTTGTGCCGTTACCGGATAATTATAGTACCGATGGCCTTTTTGTCAAACACGAGGGTCTTGACATTATAAAGATTGCCTGCGCGCTGACGCCGGGGCACGTCCTTTTGCGCAGGGCTCACGTCTTCACTGCTTGATTAGTGCCCGGTGTAGCTCTTATCATGAAAGAGCGAAAGCATTGCCATGACAGACATCGAAAACCGCAAAGAGACCGACAAGGCCCTGGACGCCGACCCCGCCAGCCTGTGCATCGTACGCTATCCAGACCCGCGGCTCAGCCAGATATGCATGCCCCTGGAAAAGGTGGACGACTCCGTCCGCGCCGTTATCGACCGGATGTTCGAGTTGATGTTCGGGTTCCGGGGCGTGGGCCTGGCGGCGCCCCAGGTGGGCTTGCTGGTCCGGATGTTCGTGGCCTCGCCCACGTTCGACCCTGGCGACCGCCGGGTGTACGTCAACCCCGAGATCATCGCCTCCGACGGGATGCAGGACGGCGATGAAGGCTGCCTGAGCTTCCCGAACATCAGTTGCAGGGTTAAGCGGAAGCGGGTGGTCACCATCCGCGCCACGGGCCGCGACGGCAAGGCATTCGAGGAAACCGGCGAGGACCTGGCGGCCAGGATATTCCAGCACGAAAGCGACCACCTCGACGGCCGGCTGCTAATCGACCGGATGGGCACCGTCGCTAAGTTGGCCAACAGGCGAGCTTTAAAGGAACTTGAGGAAGCCTTCGCCGCGAGGTAATCCCAGCCGTGCCGTCAGTTGAGTCCTGCCAAATCCGAGTGGGGCTAAGAAAACCTTAATCCTTGCTGTGTTATCACTTGACAAAACGGCATAAGGTGGTATACTCTGTAATTGCTTAGTAGGGCAGGGCCGCGTCGGAGGACGTCCCTTCCCTGTTGTAACTGTCATTGCGTTCGAAAGAGCCTTTCGGCGCGATGGCGGGCTGTGTGTTAGGGCTGGCCTCTTTGTGGGGTTGGCCAAAGCTCGGAGGTTTGCACCGCTCTGCTGCACCGGCGAGTATTTGGATCGCCGGGGAACCGCTCTACGCAGCATGCTCACGCTTTGTGTTTGACGCTGGTGTTTCGCATGGCGCGACGTGCGAGTACTCGGGCCGAGAGGCCTGCCTCGTTCGAAGCTCCCCGGACCCAGCTTTGGCAAGAGTGCGCCTCTGTGCGTTGAGCATTGTCCGCCGTGGCCTTAATCAGGCCGACGTATGCGGCGGGCGGCAGGGTTGCGGCTGTCATGCCGGGCTCCCGCACATCAGGCAAATGGAATGTGTAGTTCAGGATCGTGATGTCGCCTGCGGGAAGTTCTCACGGGCGCCGGCTATGCCGGAAGAAGAAAGGGATGAGTTATGTCTATGCGAAAAATGGCGGGAATGGCGGTTGCGGCGATGCTGCTGACGACGGTCGTGGTTTCCAGTGCATCAGCGGCGGTGATTCAGATTCAAATGGGAGGCGTCGCCCTCAGCTACGACAGCAGCAGCAGCAGCATCGTGGATACGGGCACCGCGGATCCCGATCCGTTGACCAATGCCACGTTCCTCGTCAATGATTCGTTCATCGGTGTGGACGCCACGGGAGTCACGTTGGACCTGAATATCCCCGGAGTGTCCAACATTCCCGCGAGCGGCGGTCAAGTGACCAGTTCGGCCAACGGGTCCCTGGACCTGGACCTGGGCGGCGGGGAATACCTGTCGCTGACGCTGGACTCGGTCGTCGTCAATTACATTCCGGTGACCTCCACCGTCCAGTTCATCTTTGCTGGCTCATCCTCGACCATTGATGATCAGCAATTGCCCTACGGCATTTCCTTCGTCGACCCGGTCAGCGTCTCATTCTCCACGCAGATCAGCGAATTCACTACGACCGGCGATTATCTGGCCACGTTTGTTTCCGCGGGCACCGGTGAAATCCAGGGCATCCCCGAGCCCGCGACGGTCGGTATACTGGCCTTCGGCGGCATCCTGGTGCTCTGGCGGAAGCGCCGCAAGGCAGCCTGAGCCGCACCGCGCCCCGCGGGCTCTCGCACAATAGTTACCAGCATTCAGTCCCCGGTCGGGATCGCCCCGGCCGGGGATTTCCTTTTTTCAAGTGCTTGCCACCCGCATAAGCCCTTTATTACCAACAGTTTTGCCGACTAAGGCCGTTCGAGGACAAACGAATACCGGCCGGAACCGACCACCAAGTCCAGCCGGTCGTCGTGACTCTCGATGCCCCGGATGCCGGGGATGGCGATCTTGCTGATATCTCGCCCGCCCTCGCGCGCGGCGCAGGGTGGCTTGCCCGCCACGGACAAGCGGAGGCGAGCGAGGCTATTGGTGGGGATTTCCACTTCCCACTCGATGGTGTTGCCCTGCCTGCGCCCCGCCGAGATCACGCGGCCGGCGGGTATCGTGCGAACCGCCCGCCACTGCTTGAGCGGCGAGTCGAAGTACGGGGCGATAACGAGGCTGTCCGGCTCGGCCTGGGACAGGTCCAGGCGAATCCCGCCCAGGCCCTGGTACAGCCACGCCTCCACGGCACCGAACATGACATGGTTATTCGTACCGCGATTGGCGCCCCAGGCCTCGCTAAGCGTTGTCCGCCCGGCCGTCATGTAGCCCCATGAGGGATACTTCTCGTTGACCGTTAGTCGCCACGCCATATCCGCATGCCCGGCAAGCTCCAGACACTCCAGCAGGTATCGCGTGCCGAGGATGCCCGTACTGAGGCAACCGTCGCGTTTGTCGGTGATGTCAGCCAGCAGATGGCCGAGCACTGCCTGGCGGTGCTCGGCTGGGACCATTCCCAGATACAACGGCATGACGTGGGAGCACTGCGAACCGTCATCGTATTGGCTCGTCTGGACATCGAGGAACCGCTTGTTGAACGCGGCGAGTATCTGCTGGGCCAACTCGCTGTAATGGCGGTGGTCGTCCTCCCGGCCCAGCGCCTCGGCCGCCTTGGCAAGGGTCAGCGTGTCGTAGTAGAAGTACCAGGTACTGGTCAGCAGCGGCTTGCCGTGTTCCCAGCCCGGATGGACCGAACAGTGGTCGGAGTACCGGTCGGCCGGCAGGATCAACTCGTCGGCAGTGACGCGGAGGAACTCTACGAACCGCTTCATGCCCTCGAAATGGTCACTCAGAAAGCGAATGTCGCCATAGGTGCGGTAACAATACCAAGGAATCAGCACCCACGCGCTGCCCCAGCAGAAGCTCTCGGACTCGTCGACGGCGCGCGGTGCGATGATGGGGATATCGCCGTTTGCGAACTGCGAATCCGACAGATCCCACAGCCACTTGCGATAGAAAGCCGCCAGATCGAAGTCGCACACCTGCTGATCGAACGCCACGTGCGCATCGCCCGTCCATCCCATGCGCTCGGGCCGCTGGCAGTCGTCGGTGGGCAGGCCCATCATGTTGCTCTTTTGAGACCAGACCGTGCAGTGGTGAATGTGGTTGATCAACTCGTTGTCGCACTCGAACTCGCCCACCTGCGGGCAAGACGACCGCACGACTCGCCCCTCGATGGCGTCCAGTCCCGGCGTACCCGGGTAGCCGGTCATCTCGACGTACCGGAAACCGTGATATGTGAATCGCGGCTCCCAGACCTCCTGTCCCTCGCCTTTAAGAACGTACGTGTCGGTTTGATCGGCGAGCTTGTTGGTTCCAGTGTCCAGAGTGCCGTCGGGGTGGATGTTTTCGGCGAAATGCATGCGCACGGCCGTGCCCGCCGGGCCGGTCACGCGCAGACGCACCCAGCCGGCGAAGTTCTGCCCCATATCGAAGACGAACACGCCTGGGCCCACTTCGTTGACGGCCACCGGGCCGAACGACTGGGTCACCTTGATGGGGTCGATGGCATGATATTGCATCACACCACCAGGGGAATCGACCTCGTTGGCCGGCTGCCACGCCGAGTCGTCGAAGCCGGGCGAATCCCAACCGGGCTGTTCGAGCCGGGCGTCGTAGGCCTCCCCGTCGTAAACGCAGTTGGCTGTGATGGGGCCGGTCGAGCAACGCCACGACCCATCCGTGCGGATGATCTCCCTGGTGCCGTCTGTGTACTCGATGTGGCATTGGAGGATCGCCCTGGGACTGCCATACCACTGCATCCGCCATCCCCAGTACTTCTTGGCGGGATTAAACCAGCCATTGCCCAGCATCAGCCCGATCGCGTTGGCCCCATCCTGGAGCGTGTCGGTGACGTCAAAGGCATCGTACAGCACGCGATGGCGGTACTCGGTCCTCGCCGGTCCGTTGACGTGGTCGCCGATCTTTCGCCCGTTAACGTAAAGTTCGTAGAAGCCCAACCCACTGGCGAACACGCGCGCCGCACGAACGGGCTTGCCGAACGCGAATTCCCTTCGCAACAGCGTGCAGCGGCCATCGACCTCCACGGCATCGAGGTACTGCTCGAAGTCGCTGTTGAACCGCTCGTGGGGTAAACGAGGCTCCCGGCAGGGCCCGCGCCCGATCCACTCTGCCCGCCAGTTGTCGGCGCTGAGCAGGCCCGTGCCAAAACTGGCCGGCTCGCTCCACGGCGCCGGCCGGCCGTTGCCGTCCCAGACGCGAACCTTCCACCAGTAGGTCCCCATACTCCGCAGCACGGAGCCCGCATAACGAACGTAGGCCGAACGGGCCGACGCCACCTTGCCGCTGTCCCAGATGTCAGCACCGTCACCGACAAGCAACTCGGCATCGGTGGCAACCAAAACCTGGTAGGCCGACTGGCTCTGGCCTCTCTCGCTCGACCCTGCCAACCGCCAGGAAAACGCAGGCGCCGCGTCGTCCACGCCGATCGGGCAAATGGCGTCGTTGATCCTAAGACATCCAGGCGCATCCATAACCTTCTCCTAAGCCGGGATTTCCCGGACAGCTTTGAGTCGAGGCCAATGCGGCATGTACCGCGTTATTCTCTCTCGTTTCCATCATCGTGCAAGCGGTTTCGAGCCCTGTATTCTTGAGTTCCGCCTTTCGGCGGCATCCTGATGCTAATGCGAGGACGCCGCAAGGCAGCCTGATCCGCACCGAGACCCACGGGCCTCCGCCAAACAGTTGCCAAAACTCAGCTCCCGGTCGGGATCAGACCGGCCGGGGACTTCCTTTTTCCAAGTATTCCCCGCGTACCAAAAGCCCGCCGCGGCAAAAACCCCCTTGGCGACAATCGGCCGGGTAGGTTAGAATGGCAGACTTTCCCCGAGTCCGCTCGCAGGGATATGGTTAGTGGTTCAACGACTCACCGCCCCCCGCCTCTGACGGGGAGCCCAAGGGCCGAGCCGGGTTCAAACTATGACGCGCAACTGCAACGACATACGAAACGAGTTCATCGACTTCTTCCGGAAGAAGCGCGGCCACACGTTTGTGCCCTCGAGCCCGTTGCTGCCGGCAGAGGACCCGACGCTGCTGTTCACCAACGCCGGGATGAACCAGTTCAAGGACATATTCCTCGGGCTGGTGAAGCGCGACTACGTCCGCGCCGTCAACAGCCAGAAGTGCATCCGCGCCGGCGGCAAGCACAACGACCTCGAGGATGTCGGGCACGACACCTACCACCACACCTTCTTCGAGATGCTCGGCAACTGGAGCTTCGGCGACTACTTCAAGTCCGAGGCCATCGCCTGGGCGTGGGAACTGCTGACGGGGGTCTGGGGGCTCGACAAGTCCCGCCTCTTCGTGACGGTCTTCGAGGGCGACAAGGCTGAGGGCCTCGAGCCCGACGACGACGCGGCCGAGGCCTGGCGAACGCGAACCGACATCGACCATTCGCACATACTTCCGGGCAACAAGAAGGATAACTTCTGGGAGATGGGCGAGACGGGCCCCTGCGGGCCTTGCAGCGAAATCCACATCGACATGACGGACGACGGATCGGGCAGGTCGCTTGTCAACGCCGGCGACTCGCGCGTCATCGAGATCTGGAACCTGGTGTTCATGCAGTACAACCGCGCCGCCGACGGCAAGCTCACGCCGCTGCCGGCCACGCACGTCGATACGGGCATGGGCTTCGAGCGAATCTGCATGGTCCTCCAGCACAAACACAGCAACTACGCCACCGACCTGTTCGTGCCGATCATCGAAAAAATCGAGACGCTGACCAGTCACCGCTACGGCAGCGCCGCGGCGGCCGGACAGGCCGATCGCTTCGACGTCGCGGACATGGACAACATCACCGACGTTGCGTTCCGCGTAATCGCCGACCACGCGCGGACGCTTACGTTCGCCATCGCCGACGGCGTCCTGCCGAGCAACGAGGGCCGCGGATACGTCTTGCGACGCATTCTCCGCCGCGCGTGCCGCTATGGCCGGCAGTATCTGGGCATCGAAGGGCCATTCCTCGTCGAGCTCGTCGACACGGTCGTCGGCCTGATGGGCGAGGCGTTCGGCGAGGTGGTCAGCCGGCGCGATTACATCGCCGAGACTATTCAAGAAGAGGAAGTCAGCTTCGGGCGCACGCTGGACCGGGGAATAGACCTGTTCGTAGAGCAGTCCGTGAAGGTGAATAAAGCGAACGGCGACACCATCAGCGGAGAGGTGGCATTCGACCTTTACGCGACGTACGGATTCCCGGTGGACCTGACGCAGATTATGGCGGCCGAGGCGGGTATAAAAGTGGACATGGCCGGGTACGAAAAGGCCATGGCTGAGCACCAAGAGAAATCGAGGGTCGAGAGAATCGCGGTTGCTGGAGCATTCGCCGGGCGGGGTATGCCGACCGAATTCGTAGGGCATAATAGCCTTTCTATTGAGGCAGCGAAAGTCCGTGGCACTGCCAAACTCTGCCGGAATGCAAACGGTCAACCTGACTCTAATGAATCTAGCAGCATTTCGGTGGGAGATGAAGGCATCGTGGTTCTTGATAAGACCCCCTTCTACGCGGAGCAGGGAGGGCAGGTAGGCGATACTGGAGTGATCAGCCAGAAGGCAGATGGGGTACGCCAGCCTGGCGGGCGTTTTGAAGTGACGGCCACGAAGCTGGAACAGGTCGGGCATGGTCAGGTAATACTCTGTCACTTCGGACGCGTAACTGAGGGAACCATCGTCCCACATGTGGTCAGTGGTCAGAATCCGCCATCAGGGAGAGTGATTGCCGAAGTCAATGCCGCTCGACGGCTGGACATCATGCGAAACCACACCGGCACGCACCTGCTGAACTGGGCGTTGCGTGAGGTGCTCGGCGAGCATATCAGCCAAGCCGGCAGCGTTGTGGCGCCCGACCGGTTGCGGTTCGACTTCTCCCACAACCAGGCCGTCACGCACGAGCAACTCGCACAGGTCGAGCGGATGGTAAACGAGCGAATCCTCGCCGACGAACCGGTGACCATCGAACCGGAGGTGCCCCTGGCCGAGGCCACGAAGATTCCCGGCGTCCGGGCCGTCTTCGGCGAAAAGTACCCCGACCCCGTTCGCGTGATCCTCATCGGCACCGAGCCCCTCTGCTCGGCCGAGTTCTGCGGCGGAACGCACCTGACGCGCACCGGGCGAATCGGGGCGCTGAAGATCGTCTCAGAGGAATCCGTCGCAAAGGGCGTGCGGCGAATCACCGCCATCACCGGCCTGGCCGCCATCGAGCACATGCTCGGCGCCGATGACATTCTTCGCTCGGCCGCCGTGGCGCTTCGAAGCAAACCCGAGGATGTCCCCTCGCGGATCGAGGCGATGGCCAAGGAGATCAAGGAACTCCGCAAAGCCCGCAAGGCCGCCCCCGCGGCTTCGGCGGCGAAGGAGTTCGCCCCGGACGTCACGCTTTCCTCCCCAGCCGGGCCGGTGCTGATCGGCAAGCTGGCCGTGCCGGACGCAAACGCCATGCGGGCCGAGTGCGACCGGCAGCGTCAAAAGGGCGCCGCCGGCCTGTTTCTGGGCGCCGCCTCCGACGGCAAGGTAATGCTGGTTGCGATGGTTTCCGACGAATTGTTGGCCACCGGCAAGATGACCGCGGACAAATGGATAAAAGCGGTCGCGGGCATCGTCGGCGGGGGCGGCGGTGGCCGGGCCACGCTGGCCCAGGCCGGCGGAAGGAACCCCGACAAGTTGCCCGACGCGCTGACCGCTGCCGGCAAGTGGGCGGCCGAGGCGCTCGGCTGAATGGCGTGGCACGGGCATCTTGCCCGTGAG
>JAUWQU010000106.1 GCA_030610965.1 Phycisphaerae bacterium | reverse complement strand
CGCCTAGATATTGGTGCGCAAACGACCTGCGAACCGCGCGGAGATGCACTTATGGCCAGGAAGAAGAACGGCGGCAGGAAGACCGAGGTAACGGATTACCGGCACAAGCAGGCCAAGCGCAAGAACAATCCGCCTGCCAAGATCGCCGGCGAAGGCACCGTCCCCGCCGTCCCCAAGGCCGTCTACGAGTACAACCCGCACCTGCCGCCCGTCCTGCGGTTCGACGTGGAAGGAAAGCCCGACAAGCTGCCGGAACTGCTGGCCGAGGCGCGCCGCCGTAAGCTTTCCGCCGAGGAGGCGCAAATTCTCGCCGATGCCCTGCGAAGGCAGGAACCGTGGCTCGAATGGGCTGGCAAACGCGAAACGGCGGCTATGAAGCTCACAGTGGACCCGGTGGCGCTGCACATTCACGAACGGGTTTCGGCCCAAGCCATCCTCAAGGTCGCCCGCCGGCAGGATGTGGCCCGGATGCTCTTCGGCGACCCGGAGCAGGCATACCACGAAGCAGTTCAGTTCTACAGGCATGACGTGGACTGGACCAATCGCATGATCCTGGGCGACAGCCTACAGGTTATGTCGTCGCTGGCCCGGCGCGAGAACTTGGCCGGCAAGGTCCAGATGATCTACATGGACCCGCCTTATGGCATAAAGTTCCGCAGCAATTTTCAGGCTGAAGTCGGCCAGCGAGACGTGAAGGACAAGGAATCAGACCTCACCCGCGAGCCAGAGATGGTGAAAGCTTACCGCGACACTTGGAGACTCGGTGTCCACTCCTACCTGTCCTATCTCCGCGACCGCCTGATCCTTGCCAAGGAACTCCTGGCCGACACGGGCAGCATCTTTGTGCAGATCGGAGATGAGAACCTGCATCGAGTGCAAGCGATACTTGACGAGGTATTCACACCCTCAAGTTGGCGTGCGACGATTACTGTGCGGAAGACGCTTCCGCTCGGTGCGGACGGTCTCACCGGCGTTACGGACTTTGTGTTTTGGTATACGCGCAATCCAGAGGCTGCTAAACGCGCGGAAAGAACGCTTTGGCGTGAAAAGACCGTTGGTGCCAACTCGCCGTACAAGTACGTCCTTGAAGAGACTGGCGCGGTACGCCCACTTTCCAATGATGAAATCCAGCGGCTCGACGAGGGCGACAGCATCGAAGCTCTATTTCGCGTCGATAAGCTAGAGTCAGCGGGGTACACACCATCTTGCTTCTACGATTTCGAGCATGACGGACTCATCATCAAAGCGCAGGCAAAGAGTTGGCGTACCAACCAAAGTGGGATGAAACGGGTGGTTTCCAGCGGTCGAGTTATTCGTGCGCAGGGAAGTGCCCGCCCCAGCTATATGCTAATGGCAGCTGATGCCCCCGGGATGGCGTTGCATAATCTATGGGCGGATCTTCAGGGGGCAAAAGCCCCGAAGTATGTCGTCCAGACCAACGAGGAGGTGATCAAGCGATGCATGCTCCTGACGACCGACCCAGGCGACCTCGTTCTTGACCCAACGTGCGGAAGCGGGACGACCGCCTTCGTCGCCGAACAATGGGGTCGGCGCTGGATCACCATCGACACAAGCCGCGTGGCTATTGCCATTGCTCGCCAGCGGATGCTGACGGCGAAGTTCGACCGCTATCGTATCAAGGGGGAGGATGAGAACGGTGTCGCGGACGGCGAGAAACCCAACGGCAAGGGTTCCAGCCCCTATCCGGGCTTCGTCTACAAAACCGTGCCGCACGTCACGCTCAAGAGCATCGCCCAGAATCCGAACTTGGACCCGATCTTCGCGCGGCACGAGCCGATTCTCAACGAGCGGCTGGTCGCCTGCAATGTGGCGTTGGGCAAGGTGAAGAAGGATGTCCGCGACAAGCTCTTGGTGAAACTGGTGACCAAGGAGCGTGCCGAGGGCAAGCGGTCCATCACTGACGCGGACAGACGGCGATGGGAGTTGCCCAAATCCGGCAAATGGGAGGATTGGGAAGTTCCGTTCGATGCCGACCCGGACTGGCCGCAGGCGCTTCAGGACGCGGTGACCGAGTACCGCAAGGCGTGGCGAGCGAAGATGGACGAGGTGAACGCCTGCATCGCCGCCAATGCCGAACAGGAAGAACTTGTGGACAAGCCTGATGTCGTCCGCGGCGTGGTTCGCGTGACCGGCCCATTCACGGTCGAGGCCGTCCAGCCGCCGGAAATGTCGCTTGGCGAACCAGGGATCATCAAGGCAGGTGCCGGCGAAGGTGCGTTTGACGGCGAGCCGGAGCTTCTTGAAGGCACGTTTGAGGTCCGGCCGGTGGAGGCGTTCGCGGACACGCAGAATATTCCGGCCTATCTGGACAAGATGATTCGCCTGCTCAAGGCCGACGCGGTGACGTTCCCCAACAACAAGGTGATGAAGTTCAGCCGGCTGGAGCCCGTTTATCAGGAGAACGCCACGGGCCTGCACGCCGAGGGGCGATGGATGCCGCCAGGCCAGGCCGACCCGGACCCGGAGGCGGAAGCTAACGTGTGCGTGGTATTCGGCCCGCAGTACGGGCCGGTGACTGCCATGCAGGTTGAGGAAGCGGTTCGGGCCGCCAACCGCGCGGGCTATGAGGCGCTGGTGCTGGCGGGGTTCAGCTTCGACGGCGCGGCATCGGCCGTACTGGATGAATACGAGACCGGCAAACTCAAGCGCGGCTGCATGGTTCACATGGCGCACATTCGGCCGGACGTGAACCCCGGCATGGACGGGCTGCTCAAAGAGCAGCCGGGGAGTCAACTATTCACGGTTTTCGGCCAGCCACGAACGCGGGTGGAAGGCCCGGACACGGAAGGCAACTTCATCGCCCATATGGACGGCGTGGACATCTACAACCCGGTGGAGAACTCCGTAACGCCGACGGGGGCAGGCAAGGTGGCCGCGTGGTTCATTGACGGCGATTACGACGGCAGGACGTTCTGCATCACGCAGGCGTTCTTCCCGGACCGCTCGGCCTGGAAGAAGCTGGCCCGGGCGCTCAAGGGCGTGGTGGATGAGGACCGCTTCGAGGCTCTGAGCGGCACGGCGTCCCTGCCGTTCCCGGCCGGCACGCACAGGCGCGTGGCGGTCAAGGTGATCGACCCGCGTGGCAACGAGGTTATGCGGGTGCATAGGTTGGAGAAGGCATGAGCAGGCTCCTGACGGACACGGAGATTACGGCGTTGCTGGCTGAGCCCAAGCCGCTGCCATCCAATTGGTCATCGCGACTGACCGTGCGGGAGAAGGCGGGGCAGATACACCGGCAGCGGGAGTTGGAACTCCAGGGCGACGGGGAGCACCAATTCCGGGTCGTGTTGCGGCAGAATATCCTGAATCAGTTGGATTTCTCGATCATCTTGATCTTCGTGGACGCGGACGGGACGGATTATCGGCTTGTACGGTTTAACGGGCGGCATCCGTCACAGCACACGAACAAGTGGGAGAAGCGTAAAGGGCTAAGCAACTGGGCCTTCCGCAACCGATTTCATATACACAAGGCCACGGAACGATATCAGGTGGACGGACTGGAAGTTGACGGCTATGCTGAAGTGACGGAACGCTACGATTCGTTTGACTCGGCCTTGACCGAGTTCGTGAACGACAATGGGATCCAAGCTCCGGCTGGCGAGCCGAATGAGCCGATGCTGCCTTTTGGCGAATCGACGGGAAGCAGACCATGACAAACGCGGACATCATCGAATCCTTTCGTCAGAAGGTCAGCCGTGAGATCGACCTGGAGGCGGAAGGCGTAGATCGGTACATCGTCTACACGCCGTTCATGTTCGATGACGGCGACCACTACGTCATTGTGTTGCGCCGTGAACACGATCAGTGGGTGTTGACGGATGAGGCGCACACCTTCATGCACCTCAGCTACGCCGACGTGGACCTGGCGCAGGGCACGCGCGCTCGGGTCATCGACCAGGCATTAACGAGCTACCAGGTGGAAAACAACGGTGGCGAACTGCGAATGGCGGTGCCGGATGAGGCATTCGGCGACGCGCTGTTCACGATGGTACAGGCCATCGGCCGAATCACCGGAACGGCCCTTTGGACTCGCGAGCGGGTGCGGGACACGTTCGAGGAAGACTTCCGCTGCCTCCTCTCTCAGGTAGTTCCGCCGGAGCGAGGCACCTTTGACTACACAGATCCCAGCATAGACCCGGATGGGGTCTATCCCGTTGACTGCCGCATCAACGGGATGCCGAAGCCTTGCTTCGTGTTCAAGGTCGCCAACGACGACCAGTGCAAGAATGCGACGATCACCTGCTACCATTACGAGCAGCACAAGCGGGCATTCTCCAGCGTGGTTATCTTCCGAGACCAGACGCAGATTACCCGGAGAGCATTGGCCCAGCTTTCGGACGTGGCGGGTAAGCAGTTTGCCTCCTTGGGACCCAGAGACCGCATCGAGTCGTTTCTCAGGGAAGATGTCTTGGGGGCTTCCCGCCGATGAATCCGCGAGGCCGGTGACGGAGCAGCAAAAAAAGGAGCGGCCAGGGGCTAAGCCCACGGTCGGCTGACGCCGGCCTTCTGGTCGCTACACATATTATCGTATCAAGACAGGCCAGATCCAAGCGATTTCGCGGAATTTCTCACAAGAGAACGGACGGGCAGGACGCGAGCCTGATACTCATACTTGCCTGACGGTGATCTTCCTATGACACCCAAAGACCTACCTATTCAGCCGGTCGAGCGGCCGATCCTTTGCAGCCCTTACGTCGAGCCTACGGACTATTGGTTGTATGACCGCGAGACGGGCGAGGCGGGGCACGGCGGCATGCGCAGGCCGGCGGGCTACTGGTACAAGGATCAGCGGACCGGCTCGGCCGACCGATACCTGCCTGGGATGACTCAGGAAGAGCATGACGATCTGCCCTTGGTAAATGCTCTGCGCGAGGATGTAAGGCGATGGCGGGAGGCCGGCTATCGCGGTGCGACGAACGTCACGAAGGAACTGCTGCGTCACTGGGCGCGGCCCGACCTGATGCGCCCACTGTTCTTCTGCCAGAGGGAAGCGGTCGAGACGGCGATCTACCTGGCTGAGCTACGTATCCCCGGCCGATCGCGCCGGACGGGATTTCAGGTCTTCGCTTTGAGCGATGGTGACCTGCGGAAGCTGCTGGCCGGCGAGAAGCCCGGCTTTCCGACGGCCCGTGAGGATTTCTACCCGACCCTGATCGACAAGCCCAGCGGCGGATACCCTCATGGTCTGATCCGCCTGGCCTGCAAGATGGCCACGGGATCGGGCAAGACGGTTGTTATGGCCATGCTGGTAAGTTGGGCGTTCTGCAACCGTGGGATGAACCCTGCAAGCCGGGAGTTCCCCAACGGCGTGCTGGTCGTGTGCCCCAACCTGACGGTGAAGGAGCGGTTGCAGGTGCTTCGGCCAGACAAGGAGGGGAACTACTATGAGCAGTTCGACCTGGTGCCGTCCAAGTACCGCCCGCTGCTCCAGGCGGGCAAGGTGCTGGTGACGAACTGGCACGGCTTTGCGCCGGAGTCGGAGCATACCGAGAGCGGCGCGAGCTACAAGGTGGTGAACAAGGGCGCGGAGACGGGCGAAGCGTTCGCCCGCCGCGTCCTAGGCGACCTGTATGATCGTATGCCAATCATGGTGCTTAATGATGAGGGGCATCATTGCTGGCGAGCGGCCCCGCTGGAAGAGAAGTTGGAACGGGACGAAGCGGCGGAGGTAAAGGCCGAGGTCGAGGAAGCGACAGTCTGGATCGAGGGGCTGGATCGCATCAACAACGCCGGGCCTGACGGGAGGCCCGGCATCCTGTTCTGCGCGGACACGTCGGCGACGCCGTTCTACATCCACGGCAGCGGGCATCCCGAAGGCTATCCCTTCCCGTGGATCGTCAGCGACTTCGGTTTGGTGGACGCCATCGAGAGCGGGATCGTAAAGATACCGCGGCTGCCGGTGTCGGACACGACTGGCCGACCAGAGCCCAAGTATTTCAAGCTCTGGCGGGCGATTGACGAGGCAATCCAGCCGGGCGAGCGGCTGCCCGGCAAGACCCGCAAGCCCAAGCCGGAAGTCGTCTACCGAGAGGCAGAAGCCGCCTTGAAGCAGATTGCCGGCCAGTGGGTCGAGCGTTTCAAGTGGATTCAGAAGGCCAAGCCCGGACAGGACACGGTTCCGCCGGTTCTCATCATCGTCTGCGACAATACCCACATCGCGGAGGTTTTTTACCGCAAGATCAGCGGCGAGACGGAAGAGGACATCGTCACCCAAGCAGACTTGGCAAAGGCCGCCGAGGCCGATGAGAACGGGCAGGAAGAGGAAGCCCAGGCCGGACGGCGGCAGCGTCGGCGCGGCCCGAAGAGGCGGACGGTCTACGGGCAAGGGTCGGTGTTCCCGGACTACTTCTCTAATACGCCGACTCAAAGAAGGCGCACGTTCCGCATCGATACGAAAATGCTGGCCGAGGCCGAGAGCGAAGACCCGAAGAAGACGCGACAGACCCTCGGCGAGGAGATTCGGCAAATAGTCGCCACTGTGGGTAAGCCGGGCCTGCCGGGCGAGCATGTCCGGTGCGTCGTGTCCGTCGGGATGCTCACCGAAGGATGGGACGCCAACAATGTAACGCAGGTTCTGGGAATCCGGGCGTTCAAGAGCCAGCTTCTCTGCGAGCAAGTGGTCGGGCGCGGGCTGCGGCGCATGGACTACACGCCGGACCCCGAGACCGGGATGCTTACGGAAGAATACGTGGACGTATACGGGATTCCGTTTTCTGTTATACCATTCAAAGGAAGGCCCACCGGAAAGCCCGAGCCGGATGACAGACCCAAGAACCACGTCCGGGCGATGGAAGAGCGGAAGGAAATGGAGGTGCGTTTCCCAGTGGTTGAAGGCTATGCCTTGGCGCTGCGGCGGAACCTCGTAAAGTGCGACGTGGACGCCATCGACCCACTGGATATCGAGGCGAACCGGGAGCCGACGGCTACCTTCCTGCTGCCGACGGTGGGCTATCAGGTGGGGACGCCTTCCAAGTCCTCGCCGTTCTCCTTCGCCAAGCAGGACCGCGAGCAGTATTACGCACAGACGCACGTCCAGACGATCAAGTTCCAGATTGCCCGGTTCATCGTGGACCGGCTCACCGGGACCATGCCGGGCAATGGCAGCGCCAAGCACCGCGTCAAGCGGCTTCACTCGCGACACCAGCTTTTCCCACAGGTCTATCGGTTCGTGGATGAGTATGTATCGTTGCGGGTGAACTTCAACGGCGTCAACCCGTGTGAACTCGGCCTGGAGAAGTACATCCAGCGGACAGTTGAGCGGCTTTGCGACGCCATCGAACCCAACGACGAAGAAGGCGAGCCGCCGTTGTTGCCGGTGCTGAATCGGTACAAGCCGATTGGGACGTCGGCTGAGGTGGATTTCAAGACAGTCCGGCCATGCCACGGCACGCAACAAAGCCACATCAATCAGGTAGTGCTGGACACGGACACATGGGAATCTGCCGCAGCCTTCCGCATGGAAGAAGCAGCGTTGGCCGGTGTCGTGGCCTTCTACGCGCGGAACGATCATATGGGCCTCACGATCCCCTACGAGTACCAGGGCGTGGCCCGCGCCTACGAGCCGGATTTTCTGGTACGACTGTCCAACGGCGTGACGGTGGTGCTGGAGATCAAAGGCTACGAGGACGACCAAACGAAGGCCAAGCACACGGCCGCCAAGCGGTGGGTGTCAGCGGTGAACAACTGGGGCCAACTCGGGTGCTGGGCATTCCATGTTTGCCGCGAGCCGCAGCAGTTGGGGAGAGAGTTGAAGTTCCTCCGCGAGCAAGCCTGTGTTGAGGGGTGAGAATTGGGGACGAAAACTGGGATCGGTTACCAACGGAGAATCTGGTGGGCACCACACAGCCGTGATCCTTGCCGGCGCGGCATCGGGGGCGGCTTGGGTGTCGAGCGGGCGCAAACGAAGATGGTTGGGACGCGAAATCGGCACGCCGGCGATCCCGGATAACTCGACTGAACGATACCGGGTTAATCTCCATTAAAGTTATGGCCGGGCCGGTTCTTGATGTGGTTTGGCTGCAAAGAAGATGGCTGGCGCGCGGTTTTGGTTGTTGCGAAGTGTCATTCGGGGGGTCTGAAGCGCGGTTTGGCGCGGTTTCGGTGGTCTTTCGGAGAGTGGAAGCGTGGTTTGGGGCGTCGAAAGGCCTGGTTCGGGGGTCTCGGGAGGGGGTTTCGAGGTCTTTTTGGGGTGTCTTGGGGCTTGTGGGAGGCATCCGGGAGTGGTTGGCGAGGGGTTGGAGGGTGGTCGACGGGGGTGGTTTGAGGGTGTTTGGATGCGGCGCGGGGGGTTCTACGGATGTCTATGGCGATCCACAATATGCTTATTGAGAGCATGTTGGGGTGGTTTGGGGGCGCTGGCGGATTGCCGCGAAGCTTCGGGGGCGCCTGGAAGGGGGTTGTTGCGCTGATTCTGAGTGGTCGAAGGGCGGGCAAGCGCGCATCGCGATGTCCTGGCCGGCGCCGGCTGGCGCGGCGAGCGTCACATGACGAGCATTCGACGGCCTGGCCGGAAGGGCGGCGGCCGCGGACGGCGGGCCAGTTGAAAAAACCTCGCTAGGCGCCCACTGCCTCGAGCCAGGCTTCGGCGATCAGGCCATGGCCGGCGGGGGTCGGGTGGACGCCGTCGGGAGCCCAGTAGGCCATTTCCCGTTGGCAGGCCGCGGCGGCGAAGATGCCGTCCAGCGGCACGTACGTCGCGCCGAAGTCCGTCGCCAGCCGCCGCACGGCCGCGATGCGCGGGTCCAGGTCTTCGCGCCATTGGACGCGGTCTTCGGGGATC
>JAUWQU010000077.1 GCA_030610965.1 Phycisphaerae bacterium | reverse complement strand
CAGGGCCAGGTGCGGGTCGTTATTCTGCTCGGACAGGTGGGCCAGGCACGCCCACTGCAATCGGGGCGAGGCCCAGGCCTTGACCAGCCCGGCCGACTCGTCGTTGGAAATGTGCCCGCCGCGGCCGGCAATACGACGCTTGAGAAACTCCGGGTACGGCCCGGCCGCCAGCATTTCGGGATCGTAATTGCTCTCCAGCAGCACGGCGTCCAGTGAGGCGATCACGTCGCCCAGGCCCGCAAACGGATGGCCCAGGTCCGTCAGAACGCCCAGCCTCCGCCAGCCGTCGTCCAGAACGAACGCCACGCCGTCGACGCCGTCGTGTGGGGTGGGGATAGTCTGCACGCTCACGCCGTCGAGGTCCAGCCGGTCGCCCGCGACGAACGGCCTGACCTCGCCCAACTCGCCAAGGCCCTGCCGCGATTGGGCCACCCGCAGCGTCTCGGCCGTAACGTAAACGGGCAAGCCGAACTTACGCTGGAAAATGCCGATGCCTCGGGCGTGATCGCAGTGGTCGTGCGAGATGAGCACGGCGTCGACGTCCCGAATGGAGCGCCCATGCTCGGCCAGGCGAAGCTCGGCCTGCTTTCCGCTTATGCCCGCGTCCAGCAGCAATCGCGAGCCGCCGGCCTCGACGTAGATGCAGTTGCCGTTGCTGCCGGATTGCAGGCTGATGACCTTCATCGCCCCATTTTACCCGCCCGAGCGACAGAGGCCAAGCCCGCGGCCGATCCGCCATGGCGGACCCACGCCACGAAAGCGGCCAATGCAATTGCACCGGCATTTGACGGCAGCCGCCCTTGCCCCCCAGCGCCGATGGTGTAAACTCTTGAGGCGCCTTCTTGCGAGAGAGTTTTGAAAGGAATACGGCAATGAAGCCTGTAACGGTGATGATCCTCGGGGCGGGAAACAGAGGGACGGGGTATGCGCGGTATGGCGGCGAGTTTCCGGACCGGGCCAAGATCGTGGCCGTGGCCGAGCCGCGGGACGCGTACCGCAACCAGATGGTTGAGAAGTACGGCATCGACCAGGCAAACGTGATGACCGACTGGGCCCAGGCGATCGACCGCCCGCGACTTGCCGACGCGGTGCTTATCTGCATGCCCGACGCCATGCACGCCCAGCCCGCCATCGAGATGGCCAAAAAGGGATACCACATCCTGCTGGAAAAGCCCATGGCCCCCACGGCCGATGAGTGCCGGGCAATCGTCGCCGCGGTCAAGCAGGCCGGCGTCACCTTCGCCGTCGGGCACGTCATGCGGTATACCAGGTACACCAAGGCGCTCAAGAAGCTCGTCGACCAGGGCGCCGTCGGTGACGTCGTCAGCATTCATCACCTCGAATCGGTCGGCTGGTGGCACCAGGCGCACTCGTACGTGCGCGGCAACTGGCGAAACGAGGCCCAGTCGTCGTCGATGCTCCTGGCAAAGAGCTGCCACGACCTCGATTGGCTTCGCTACGTCATGAAGGCCTCGTGCCTGCGGTGCCATTCGTTCGGCTCGCTGCATCTGTTCAAGAAGGAAAACAAGCCCGCCGGCGCGGGCATGCGATGCATGGACTGCCCGGTCGAGCCCGAGTGCGCCTACTCGGCCAAGAAGATATACCTCGGCCGGATCGCAAAGGGCCATACCGGCTGGCCCCTGGACGTGCTCGCGCCGGAAGTGACGAAAGAAAGCATAACGCAGGCCCTCATCGAAGGGCCGTACGGGCGGTGCGTGTACGAGTGCGACAACGACGTGGTGGACCACCAGGTCGTGGACATGGAGTTCGACGGCGGGCAGACCGCGTCGTTCACCATGACGGCATTCAGCCGGGGCGGCGGGCGAATGACGCACGTGTTCGGCACCAAGGGCGAGATTTACGGCGACGGCTCGCGCATCGAACTGTTCGACTTCCTGACCGAGGCCAAGACCGAGGTCGACCTCAAGAGCGCCGACGCCTCGATCCTCGGCGGGCACGGCGGCGGCGACTTCGGCCTGATCCACGGCTTCATCTCGGCCGTGGCATCCGGCGACCGCTCGCACATCCTCTCCGGCCCGGACGAAACGCTCGAAAGCCACCTGATGGTCTTCGCGGCCGAGCGGGCAAGGAAGGAAGGCCGCGTCGTCGAGGTGACCGAGGCGTAAGAGTTTTCAACGCGGATTACCGCGGACACGCAGAGCCTTGGAGAATAGAAGAAGCAGAAACATAATCTGTGTAATCATTCAAGGCCGTTTCTTCTTTGTTCTTCTTCCTTCTCCGAGTTCCCTGCTCTTAAGAGAAGGCGGCGAGCAAGTAAGACCCGAAGCCCAGGGATAGCAATCCCTGGGAGATGAATAACAGCGTCAGCTCTCGGTGAAATATGCTCGACAGGGCTGTGATACTGGCGGCGGGCCTTGGCACGCGCATGCGGCGGGCGGATGAGTCCGTGCGGATGTCGGCCGAGCAGCGCCGCACCGCCGATAGCGGCGTCAAGGCTATGATCCCCATAGCCCGACCGTTCCTTGACTACGTCCTGTCCGCACTCGCCGACGCCGGCTACCGGCGGGCGTGCCTGGTGATCGGGCCCGCCCACGATCAGATCCGCGACTACTACACGCACCTGGCGAGCCGGCGGATAAGCGTCGAGTTCGCCGTCCAGCCGGCCCCTCGCGGCACGGCCGACGCTCTGGCGGCGGCGGAAACATTCGCCGACGGCAAGCAGGTGCTGGTCATCAACTCGGACAACTACTATCCCGTCGAGGCCATGTCGGCCGTGCGGGAGCGGCTTTCCGGCAGCGGCCTGGCGGCCTTCACGCGGGCCGGGCTGCTGCGCGGAAACATCCCGCCCGAGCGGATCGCCAACTACGCCGTCGTCCACACGGATTCCGCCGGCCTGCTTGAGCGGATCGTCGAGAAGCCCGCCGACGCCGACCTGTCCGCCGCGGGCGATTCCGCGAGGCTGTCGATGAACTGCTGGCGGTTCGAGCCGTCGATCTTCGAGGCCTGCCGCCGCATCGCGCCCTCGCCGCGAGGCGAGTACGAGATTCCCGACGCCGTCGCCTGCGCCATGGCCACAATGGGCGTCGAGTTCCACGCCGTCACCATAGACTCGCCCGTGCTGGACCTCTCCCGGCGATCCGACCTGGCCAGTGTCAAAGCCGCCCTCGCCGACGTGGAGGTACACCTGTGAGCCGGCAACTGCGACTGCGAGATCTGCTAGAGCCGAACCGCGCCGCCGACCTGCTCGTCGCCGGCGGCATGCGCGAGCACGTCGCCGGCGAGAAAGCCCCGCGGCTCGCCGACTGCGCCCGGGCCGTCCTGGCCGCCTGCGAAGGCCCGGACGCCGACGCACACGCCTTCTTCGTGCCCGGGCGAATCGAGGTGCTCGGCAAGCACACCGACTACGCCGGCGGGCGAAGCCTCGTCGCCGCCGTCGAACGGGGACTCTGCCTCGTGGCCTCGCCCAGCGACGAGCCTACGTGGCGAGTCCACGCCCTCGACGTCGGCGGGCGGTGCGCGTTTCCCATCGCGCCCGACCTCGAGCCGACCGTCGGCCACTGGTCCAATTACCCGATGACCGTCGCCCGCCGCGTCGCGCGCAACTTCCCCCACGCACGGCGCGGCGCGGCCGTTGCCTACTGCGGCGACCTGCCGCTCGACGCCGGTATGAGCAGCTCGTCGACCGTGATGGTCGCCAACTTCCTGGCCCTGTCCGCCGTCAACGACCTGCCCGCGTCCGAGAGCTACCGGCGGGAAATCAGGACCGCCGAGCACCTCGCCGAGTACCTCGGCGCCGTCGAGAACGGCCAGAGCTTCGGCGGCCTCGGCGGCGACTGCGGCGTCGGCACGTTCGGCGGCAGCGAGGACCACGTGGCGATGCTCTGCGGACGCCCGGGCGCGCTGGCCCAATACTCCTATTGCCCGGTGCGGCTGGAACGGGCCATCGACGTGCCGCACGGATGCGTGTTCGTGCTGGCCGCCAGCGGAGTCGCCTCGGCCAAGACGGGCCAGGCGCGCCAGCGGTACAACCGCGCGAGCCGGCTCGCACGCGCCGCCGTCGAGGCGTGGAACCAGGCCTCCGGGCGAAGCGACCCGCACCTGGCCGCCGCACTGGCCGGCGACGCGCCCGCCGCCGCGAAAGCCATCCGCGCCGCCCTGGCCGTCGCCGGGCCGCGCGACGGGTTCGCGTCAGGTGAGCTGCTCGAACGCTTCGAACACTTCCTGGCCGAGAGCCACGAAATCATCCCCGCCGCCGGCGACGCCCTCGCGGCGGGCGGCCTAAGCGAGTTTGGCCGGCAGGTGGACCTCAGCCAGCAGTGCGCCGAGCACATGCTGCATAACCAGATACCGGAGACCATCCACCTCGCGGCGACGGCGCGGCAGTTCGGAGCCGTCGCGGCCTCGGCGTCGGGAGCGGGCTTCGGCGGAAGCGTCTGGGCCCTGGTCCCCAGCGACAGGGTCCGCACGTTCATCGACCGATGGTCCGGCAAGTACGCCGAAACCTTTAGCTCTGCCGCGGCCAGGGCGACGTTCTTCGTAACCGCGGCCGGGCCCGCGGCGTTCGAACTGAAGGCATGAAAACGTAGCACGGGCATCTTGCCCGTGAGTAGCATGGGCATCTTGCCCGTGAGTAGCACGGGCATCTTGCCCATGAGTGGCACGGGCGTCTCGCCCGTGAGTGGCACGGGCGTCTCGCCCATGCTACTGTGAAGCGTCGGGCGCCCGAGCGACGTTCCCGTCGGTCTGCTGGCCGGCGCCGGCTCGCGAGCGGTCGCCAGCAGCCAGCGCCAGAATTCCACGTTCTGCCGATTGGCGTCGGATGGCTTGTCGGCCGGGACTGCAAGATGGCGGTTTGCGGCGAAGGTCGGATCGCCGATCAGCACGACCTTGCCCTGTCCGAAGCTGCTCATAACGACGACCGCTTTGCCTCGCCGGGCCTTAACGAGCACCCGCGTCTGCGGCTCGGCCCCCGCCACCGGCCAGGCCCCGCGGAAGTGTACGGTCGCGCGGCGTTTCTCGCCGGGTTTGTCATCGCCGACAACATACCCGGCCCTGAGGCGGCCCAGGGGCTGCGGGGCCGGCGCGTTGGCGGCGTTGGCGTCGTTGGCGTCAGGCGGCGGGGTTTCGCCCACAGCCAGGCCGAAGTCCGCCAGCATGTCCGACGCGGCCTGTCGCTGCCGCCACCCGGCCAGGCAGATGAACACTCCCCCGCCGCGGACGAAGTCGGTCAGCGCCTTTCGCTCGTCCGCCGAGAACGCGCGCTGCGGGGCAACGCTTATCAGCACACCCGCGCGCTCGAGCCGCCGGGCATCGAAACGCTCCATCGACATCGCCAGCATGCCGCTTCGCATGAGCGCAAGTTCCAACTCGTCCAGGGCCGCCGGATCGCCGGTGCGGGCGCTGAAGTCGCCCAGGTGCGACGCGTCGATGTACGCAAGGTTGTTCGGCGTCCGGGCTCGGCCGTCGGGCAGCGGCTGACAAAGCTGCGCGGTGGTTTGCGTAGCAACCCACAGGCCCGCGCCCAGGAAGACCGCCGCGGCCACCGGCCGAAACGCACCGGCCCGACCGACCAGCAGCAACACCAGCACCGCCCCCGCCGCAAGCAAGGCCACCTGCCGCCATGTCTCGTCGGGGCCGGCCGGCCTGGCCGCGAGATAGCCCAGCAGCCGGGCCGCGAATGCGTGCGACCGAACGGTGGCGAGGTTGGTCAGGCTCCGCCCGTCGGCCAGGGCGACGACCGTTCCCCTGCCCGCCTTCTCCTCGGCCGCCATGACGAGGTCGCCGAGCTTCTCGCCCGCGTCGTAGGCGCCGTTGGCCGGTTCGCCGGTGCCGCCCGCGTCGGCGGCGTCGGCCCATCCCCATCGCCCGATAAGTATCGGCCCGGCCGGCAATCGAAGCTCCAGCGACGCCCGGCCGTCCGAGCCGAAGGCCCGCCCGCCGCCGCCAATGCCCACTGTCGTCGGGTGCGACATCGCCTCGACGGCCGCCGCCCAGCCGCCGACGGCGGATACCGCCCTGCCTGGCCGAAGGCGCACGGCCAGGGCGTCGAGCAGTTCGTTGCAGGCGCCGTTGGCGTCGACGGAACACGCGACCAGCAGCGACCCGCCGCCGCGGACGAACTCGTCGATCCGCGCCAGTTGCCCGTCCTGCCAGGGCCGGTTCGGCTCGAGCACGACCAGCACGTTGGCGTCGGCGAGTTGGGCGGCCGAGATGTCCGCCGAGGATGCCCAGCGCCCGCCGAGGCTCTCGACGAAGTCGCCCAGCATGCCGAACCCGTCCGCATCGGCCAGCCCGGCCGGCTGATCGTGCGACGGCCTGGCCCAGCCGGACTGGCTGCTGTCCAGCGCGAGGAACTTCTTGCCGGCCAGTCCGCACGGCCCCGTCGAGAACACGGCCGCAAACGGCAGCGCCGCCGCTACGAAAAGTGTCGCCGCAAGGCCAAGCACGCAACCCGGCCAGGGCCGCGAGGCGGGCGCGGGTTTGAGCTCCGGCGAAGGCGCCCCGTCTGGGCCGGTCCCGTTTGTGGCGACGTCGTGAGGCGTTATCGCGCCGGCGGATTCCTCCGCGGGCAAACTGCAAGCCGTCGGGTTCGCCTCCGTCGGCCAGGTTGACCAGCGGATCATCGCCGCCGCGATGGCCAGGTTAAGCCCCGCAGCCAGCGCGGGCAGATTCCACGGCACCAGCGTGCCAAGTGCCCCGGCCCAGCCCCAGCCTGTCGCGGAGGGCTCCGGCAGGGCTGAGACGATATCCGGCGAAAACGCCAGCACCGCCAGGTACGCCAGGTGCCCCGCCGCCATCGCCGTCAGGATCATCAGCCCGCGAAGCACGCGCCGCCGCCGCATGGCCGGGAGATAGCCAGCCAGCAGCGCCAGCATCGTTACGATGAAATCCACCCCGCCGAAGGTCGCGCCCGTCCGCAGCGGCCGATCCGTCACGGCCGAGCCGGCCTGTCCGACCAGACGGCCCGCCCTGGCGGCGGCGACCCACAGCGTTGGCGCGGCCGAGACCAACATCCGCCAGACCGCCAGCACCACCAGGGCCTGCGCGACCGTCACTAGGACCCGCCTGGCCGGGGCGTCCCGCGACGGCGCCAGCAGGGCCGCCAGCAGCGCCGCGGCCAGGACATTGAGCACGTGCGTTCGCGAGGCGGCCAGCGCCGCCACGACCACCATGCCGAGAACCAGCACCCAGGCGGCCGCCCTCGGCCCGGGGCGAAATGCGCGATCGGCAAACAGGGCCAGCGCCAGCGCCGCCCACATCAGCGCGCGGCCAAGCGTATCGTCCAGCATGCCGACGGACCCGGCCGCGATCCACCCCGCGGCCAGACATGCCAGCGCCGAGATGGTCGCCGCCATCGACACCTCGCCGGATGGCCGAGGCATGTCCGGACCGCCCTGGCTGGCGGAGATGTCTTGATCTTCTTGTGCCATCGGCGTTTCCCGGGCCGCGGGCTAACCGGCCCATCCAGCACAACAGTATCCCACGAGCCGCCGCCGATCACAAGGGGCGGATATGACGCGGCCGTTCGTAGTAACGCCGTGGAATGTTCTCCGCAAGGGCCTCGCGCCATCGACCTCGTGCCACACACGTCGCGTCGTTTGCGGCTTGGGGGTGCGCCCAGGGGCACCCCAAAGCAAACAGCGCTTGGGTGTGGCACGGACCTTCCACCCGTCATCGGAATATGCCCTCACGGGCACACTACGAACGGGGCCTTCCCCATTTTCTTTTCCGCCCGCACCAATCTGTTGGTCAAGCGGCCGGGCGAGAATGCTAGAATTGCGTGGACCCCTCGCGGGCCATTTGTACCATTGAGTTGCGCACAGGAAAGGACCGCCACGAATGTGGGACTACACGAAAGCCGTTAAGGAACATTTTCTCAACCCGAAGAACGCCGGCGAGATCGACAGCCCGGATCTGGACGCCACGGTTGGCAACATCACCTGCGGCGACGCGCTTCGGCTGATGGTCAGGCTCGACGCCGACAAGAGGATTGTCGACGCCAAGTTCCAGACCTTCGGCTGCGCCAGCGCGATAGCCTCCAGCGACGTGCTCGTCGAGTTGATAAAGGGCAAGACTATTGACGAGGCCGGGCTAATCTCCAACCGGGACATCGCCGACAGCCTCGGCGGGCTGCCCGACGAGAAGATGCACTGCTCTGTGATGGGCATGGAGGCGCTCCAGAAGGCCATCGCCCAGTACAAGGGCGAGCCGTTCGACCTCGAGGAAGAAGGCGAGATAATCTGCCACTGCTTCGGCGTTACCGACAAACTCATCGAGAAGGTAATCGGCGAGCACGGCCTGCGGACAGTCGAGGAGGTAACCCACTACACCAAGGCCGGCGGCGGCTGTGGGGCTTGCCACCCGAAGATCGAGCAGATAATCGACCGCGTCCGCAGCGCCGCGGCCAAGACGCCCAAGCCCAAGCCCGCCGAGGCCGCGAAGAAGCCGGCGCTGACAAACCTCCAGCGGATCAAGCGAATCGAGGAGGTCGTCGAGAGCGAGATCCGACCGATGCTCCAGCACGACGGCGGCGACATAGATTTGGTCGACGTCGAGGGCAAGACGGTGAAGGTGGCCTTCCGCGGCCATTGCGCATGGTGCCGGGTCAGGGAGTTCACGCTCGAGGGCACCGTGGGGGCAAAGCTGCGGGAAATGGTCGACCCCGACATAGTCGTCGAGGACGTCGGCGAAAAGCTCAGTGAGTAGTCGAAGGGCTGTTGGTCTTGCACGCGCCGCGGCGGGCCGCGGCGGAGGAACATTCGAACATGAACCTTCGGTTCGCCCGGAAGAACAAAAAGCCGAGGACGAGGACAAGGACAAGGACAAGGACGATGGCTGTCGACAGAGCCGTGCCCCTACTACCTATTACCTACTACCTACTACCTTCTTTTTCGGAACAGAGCGATGGGTAACGTGATCTATCTGGACAACAACGCGACGACGGCCGTGGCGCCCCAAGTCAGGGAGGCCATGGAGCCTTTCCTCAGCGAGTTGTACGGCAACCCGTCGAGCATCCATGCCTTCGGCGGGCAGGTGGCAAAGCACGTGGACATCGCCCGCCAGCAGGTGGCCGAACTGCTCGGCTGTCACCCGACCGAGGTGCTGTTCACCTCCTGCGGCACCGAGAGCGACAACGCCGCCATCCGCTCGGCCCTGCCGGTAAACCCGCAACGAAAGACGCTCGTCACCACCCGCGTCGAGCACCCGGCCGTGCGGAACCTCTGCCACCCCCTCGAGCGCACGCCGCCGATAGGCTTCGACAACCGCGTCGTCGAGTTGCCCGTCGACTCCCGCGGCGAGCTGAGCCTGCCGGACATCGGCAACGCACTGGATGAGGACGTGGCCGTCGTGTCCATCATGTGGGCCAACAACGAGACCGGCGTTATCTTCCCCATCGAAACCATCGCCGACATGTGCCGCGACCGCGGGATACTCTTCCACACCGACGCCGTCCAGGCCGTCGGCAAGATCCCCATCGACCTCGCCTCCGCGGCGATAGACATGCTGAGCCTGTCCGGCCACAAGCTCCACGCGCCCAAGGGCATCGGCGCCCTCTTC
>JAUWQU010000619.1 GCA_030610965.1 Phycisphaerae bacterium | reverse complement strand
TGCCGATAAAACCAAGGGGTGAACAGAAGTACCACAGTAAACACTTCCAGGCGGCCGATCAACATGCAAAGCACCAGGATGACTTTGCCCAGCGGAGGCACCCAGGAGTAGGCCCGGGTGTCGCCGGGGCCGACGTGGCCGAGCCCCGGGCCGATGTTGTTGAGCGTGGCGGCGACCGAACTGATCGCCGTGACCATCGTCGTGTCGGCCGAAACGGCCGAGGCTTGATCTCCCGACTCAATGGCAGCCGGAGATGCAAGCAGCACGCCGGTCATCATCAGCGAAGCTACAACGAAGATGCCGATGTACAGGAATATGAAGGCCTGCACGGACTGGATGACTCGATCGTTGACGGGTTGGTCGCCCAGGCGCACGGGAATAACGGCCCGGGGGTGCAGCAGGCGGCGCATCTCCACGCCGGCGTGTTTGATCATCAGGAACACGCGGATGCTCTTCATTCCGCCGCCGGTGCTGCCCGCGCAGCCACCGAAGAACATCAGCACGACCAGCCCCAGGCGGGCCACGATCGGCCAGAGGTTATAATCGCCGGTGGTGTAGCCCGTGGTGGTTGTTATCGAGACGACCTGAAAGGCCGCCAGTCGAAGGGCGCTGGCCAGATCGCATTGCACCGCCAGCAGCGCGGTGACAATGACAATCGCCGTCGCGATGACGCCGATGTAGAAGAGGAACTCGCGGTCTCGAATGTAGACCTTGAGGCGCCCGCGGAGACCGGCGTAGTGCAAGGCGAAGTTGGCCCCCGCCAGCAGCATGAACACGATGATGACCACGTCCACATATGTGCTGCGGAAGTAGCCGACGCTTGCCGAGTGCGTGGAGAAGCCACCCGTCGCCATCGTGCCGAAGGTGTGACACATGGCATCGAAGAGCGTCACCGCCGGATGCGCCCACAGTAGCAGGCACTCGACCGCGCTGAGGAGCACGTAGATGCTCACAGAAGCTTTGTGGTCTGGCGGACGCGCGGAACGAGTTTGTCGGCCGTTGGGCCCGGCACCTCCGCGCGGTAGATCTGCATCCCGCCCACGCCCAGCAGCGGCAGCAGGGCCAGGCTGAGCACGATGATGCCCATGCCGCCGACCCAGTGCGTGTAGCTCCGCCAGAATAGGATGCACTTCGGCAAGGCTTCGATATCGGTGAGCAACTCGCCGCCCTTGCACGTGAGGATGCTCGCGCCGGTGGTGGTCAGGCCGCTCATCGTCTCGAAATAGCAGTCGATGTAGTCGGGGATGTAGCCCCCGATGAAGAACGGTAGCGCCCCCAGGGCCGCCAGAACGATCCAGCCCAGGGCGGCTACGGCAAAGCCCTCGCGCGGCCCGGCATTGCTGCGGTGCCCGCGAAAACCTACCGCCGCGGCCAGGCCCACGCCGATGCTGATGCCCATCGACCACAGCAGCGACGCGACGGCCTCATTCTCGCCGAAGTACAGCCCCCACGCCACCGACGGCAGCATGTTCACGCCGAACAGCACCGCCAATACACCGACCAGGAACAAGACGAGCCGAATACGCATGATGATGTATTACGGCCTCGGCGACGGATGGTCAACCGCGGGCTTTGAGGAAAGAGCAACTGCCGAACAGAACGAATCTGGGGAAACCATACTATTCTCTCGTCTTCCTCGGTCTCCCGCGCTGCGTAACATGGTGCGGACAGTTGAAAACCACAGCCCGGACCCGGGTTGCATCACTCCTTCAGTTTCAATGCGATTTCCTGCAGGCAGAGCGTATAGCCGCTTCCGGGCGGATTGCCTTTCTCATTCTTGCGGCTCCAGTTGGCTGAATAGCAGAGCCACATGGTTTGGCCGTCTTTACTGATGAACTTGGAGGGCAGGTTCACGAAGTACGCCTGGGGGCCGAAGCCTTTCAGGTAGGCCACCATGCGCCACGGACCGGTCAGGACGTCGGATTCGAGCAGGTAGGTGTCGTAGTCGGTCTTGCCCCCGCCGCCGCGCTTGCCGCCGTATGAGACGCACATGAAATACTTCTTCAAAGGCGCGTTGTACGTAACCGTCACGCATCCGCAATTGTCGTTCCACTGGATCAGCGGCTTGATCTTCGAAAAATCACCGGTCCAGATCGCTTTGCCTTGAGTGTCGCGCCCGCAAAGGAACTCGTACTTCGACTTGTCGTTGATGTTGCTCGGCGTCGGCACCACGCGAACCATGTACACCTGGTCGCCGGATATCCAACTGCAATCGGCCTCCGGCCGCACGGCCCCATGGCCGACGAGGTAGGCCTTGCCGTCGGGCGAGTGCTGCATGTTCTTGCCGAAGTCCACGAAGTGAGGCGCGCCTATCTTGACCTTTGAATCGTCCTTGCCCGATTCGGCGAACAACGAGTTGCCTCCCGACAGCGGACAGTCCTTCCACGTCTTGCCGAAATCGGTTGAAGTGCGAAATCCCACGAAGGGGCCCCTGATATCCCACGGGCCGTGGCGCTTATCCAGGCAGTAGCTTCCGTGATACCAGGCGCCGTCGTGAACAAGTGATCCGCAGGGATACCTGCCGCCGTAAGGTTCCGGCGATCCGGGATACGTTCCCAATGAAATGACCTTCAGGTCCATCGGGTCATCGCCCACAATCCTGGCTTGGCCGGTTCTGGCGTTCTTGCCTCCCGAGGAGCAGCCTTCTCGACCGATGCGTCCGTCCGTCCAGGGGGAATATAGGTTGCCGTCAGACGCCCAGGAAGGATACCACGTGTCGGCGTTCGTGTATTCCTTGTGCCGGCCGGTAAAGGTGATGCCGACAAACTGTGACGATTGCGGGAACGGGCATCGGTCAGGCACACAGGACGCCCAATCCACGGGCGGCTGCGTTTGGTCGGCATGACTCGTGGCGCTTGCTGTAAGGCAGAGAAGAAATGCCACGTACATGCTTGGCAGTGTTGTGCGGATTCTCACGTTGGATTCTCCAGGGATTTGCCATATGCACTCCTCGCGCGGCGCGCTATCGCACGGCCTCGGCCAGGCGGGCAACGTTGTTTCTCATCTCGGCCAGGTAGTCCGGGCCGTCGGCGGGCCGACCGCGGCGCTGACGCGGTGTTCCCATTACTGAGCGCCATCGCTTATGCGGCGGGCTTCCTCTTTGGCGATTCGGCACCACTGGGCGGCATTTTCGGGCCGGCCGTCCAGCGTGTGGTTGTCCTTCATTATGATCTCCACGACGCAGCCGCGCGCGGCCTCAAGGGCCTGGCGAAGATCGGCCCGGACTGCCACCGCGTTGATCTTGCCGCGGGACAGCATGGCGGGGCTGGGCTTCATCGAGAAGATGTACCTGTCCCCAAGGTTCTCGGCCATCTTCTCGTAGTTTGCCCAGGGCGAGCAACTGACCCTCCGCAGGTTGTGATGCCGCTTGACGA
>JAUWQU010000653.1 GCA_030610965.1 Phycisphaerae bacterium | reverse complement strand
ATCCGGCCACGAGCCGCACGGTGGGCTTGGGCGCGCAAACGGTGGGCTGGGGCGCGCAACATGTCATTCTTGGCCTCACGATCTACTTCCTCGCGCCGCTCGCGGTTAGCCTCATGCTGCCCGTCGTCTGCGGCGCGGAGGCCCTGGCCGGCCGGGCCGGCCTGGCCGCGGAAGTCGGCCAGAAAAAAGCCGTCGCCCTGCAGCAGGACATCCTGCAGATACTCATCCGCGGCGGGAAGTTGCTGTACGTCAATCCGGTCCTGAAAAGCCAGGCAGAGTAAGGATAACAAGCGTGACCGACGACTGGAAAATCGACGTATCCGCGAGGATTCGCCGTCTTCCGCCGTACCTGTTCGGGCGGCTCAACGCCATGCTGCTGGCCAAGCGCCAACAGGACGTCGACCTGATCGACCTGGGCATGGGCAACCCTTCCGACCCCTCGCCGGCCGACGTGGTCGAGAAGCTCTGCGAGACCGTCCGCGACGGGCGCACGCACAGGTACAGCAAGTCCATCGGCATCTACAATCTCCGCCGGGAGGTGGCCAGGCTGTACGACCGGATCTACGGCGTGAAGCTCGATCCGGACACCGAGATCGTCGCCACCATCGGCTCGAAGGAAGGCTTTTCGCACATGTGCCTGGCGCTGCTGGGCTCGGGCGACACCGCCATCGTCGGCGACCCGTACTTCCCGATCCACGTCTACGGCGTCGCCCTTGCCGGCGCGAACGTCATCAACGTCCCGCTCGGCAACGACGCGGCGTTCCTCGAACGAGTAGAATACGTCACCGAGCACCTGTACCCCCGGCCAAAGTGCCTGATCCTGAACTACCCGCACAACCCCACCGCCATGACGGTCGACAACGTCGACTTCTTCGACCGCGTCGTGGCGCTGGCCAAACGCGACGGGATCATGGTCTTCCACGACTTCGCCTACGGCAGAACGTGTTTCGACGACTACAAGGCACCAAGCTTCATGCAGGCCAAGGGCGCAACGGAAGTCGGCGTGGAGTTCATCACCCTGTCCAAGCCGTACAACATGGCCGGCTGGCGGATCGGCTTCTGCGTGGGCAACTCGGAGATGGTCCGAGCACTGGCCACCATCAAGGGCTACTACGACTACGGCATATTCACGCCAATCCAGGTCGCTGGAATCATCGCCATGCGAGAGGGCGAAGACGCGGTCGCAAAGCAGGCCAAGCTCTACCAGGCCAGGCGCGACGTCGTCGTCGACGGCTGTCGAAAACTGGGCTGGCAGGTGGACTCGCCCCGGGCCAGCATGTTCGTCTGGGCACGCGTCTCCGACGAACACCTCGCCGGGCAGGGCTCCATCGACTTCTCCCTGCGAATGCTCGAGGAGGCCGAGGTCGTACTGTCCCCCGGCCGGGCGTTCGGCGAAAACGGCGAGAACTGCGTGCGAATTGCCCTGGTCGAAAACAAGCTGCGACTCAAGCAGGCCTTCCGACAACTGGACCGCGCCTTGAACAAGGGCATCAAGGCCCCGTCAGCCACCAGGAAGAAACGCAAACAACAACGCCCACCTGAACAGAAGTAGTCGGTAGTCAGTAGCCCGTAGTCAGTGGTCGGTAGTCGATAGGCGGTCCTGGAACATATTGATGTTGAGGCCTGCTCGCTTCCTTCAGCGAGCAGAAGAAACGCCCACCGACAACAACATCCCCCCCGCCCCCAGGTCACGCCCGCTGGATTCGCACGGGCCGATACGCTACCATCCGTGAATGATCTTCCGGCGGTACGGCATGTTCACTGGCGGGATCGAGCTTCCCGACGAGAAGCGTCCTACCCTCGCGCGAGCAATCGAAGTCGCCACGCGCCCTGAGCGCCTCCTGGTGCCGCTGGCGACGTGCGACGGCGCGCCGGCGGCCCCGACCGTCGAGGCCGGCGATACCGTCTCTGCCGGCCAACGCATCGGCGTCCTCGGCGACAAGGCCGGCGTGGATGTCTTCGCCCCGCTGGCCGGACGAGTGGCAGGGGTCGCTACCGTCGCCCTGGCCGCGTGGGGAGGCTTCGTCGAGTCGCCCGCCATCGAGCTTGTCGACCTGTCCGACCCGGCCGACATGGTCCCCTCGCGCTGGGCCGAGGCCCCCGGCGCCGGCGAGCGGAGCTTCAACTGGCAGGCCGCCGGCGACGAGGGCCTCCTCGCGCGCCTGGCCGAGGGGCAACTTACCACCCATCGCCCCCGACCACAGCCGCTGGCGGCATGGCTCACGCGAGCGCGAGCGAAAAAGTGCCGCTGGGCCATCGTCAACGTCATGGGCCACGAGCCCTTTGTCTCCAGCGACCACCGCCTGCTCGCCGAGTTCGGCCCGGAGGTGATGGAGGGCCTGGCCATCGTCGCAAGGCTGATTGGCTCGCGAAAAAAAATCGTCGCCGCCGACCACCGGCGAACCAGCCATTACGAGTCCTGCGACGCCGCGGCCGAGCGGTTCGAAATCACGCGAATCGCCCTGCCGCACAAGTACCCGATGGGCGCCGACACCATCCTGACCAAGGTCCTGACCCGCCGGGAAACCCCGCCCGGCCGGAGCCCGCTCGCCGTCGGCGCCGCCATGCTCGACGCCGCGACCTGCCTGGCCGTCCATCAGTGGGTCGTCCGCGGACGGCGCCTGCTCGGGCGAGTGGTCACCGTCGCAGGGCCCCACACAGCCAAGCCGGGCAACTTCTGGACGCCCTTCGGCACGCCCTGCGCGATCCTTGCCTCCCTGACGGCCGGGCCGAACCCCCGCCACGGCAGCGGCGAGCCGACGCTCATCCACGGCGGGCCGATGGCTGGGGTGCTGTGCGACGCCCGGGCCGTGGTAACGCCCGCGACGAGCGCGGTGCTCAGCCTCGAAGCCGCTCACATGCCCCTGCCCGGCCCGTGCATTCGCTGCGGGTGGTGTACGGACCACTGCCCGGCCAGGCTCAACGTCACGGCCCTCAACGACGCGTTCGAGCTGTCGCTCGTGGACCGCGCCCGCCTCGGCGGGGCGCTGGCTTGCGTCGAGTGCGGGGTGTGCAGCTACATATGCCCGGCCAGGCTGCCGCTCGCCCAGCGGGTCAAGCAGCTCAAACGCCGCATCGTGGCCCTTCGCCGCGCCGCCGAGGCGCGCCAAAGCCAGAGCGTGATGGTGGCGCGTTACCTTGGCTTGATCCTGTCGGTCCTGGTCAACGTCTGCGCGGCACGGATCGGCATTC
>JAUWQU010000230.1 GCA_030610965.1 Phycisphaerae bacterium | reverse complement strand
CGTCAAACTGGATCCGACGTACGAGCCAGCCGCCTACTGGCTGGTGGAGTGCTGCACGTGGCAAGGCGGCGGCACTGAGACCATTCGTGAGGCCCAGCGGTACCTGGAGCGGTTCCCTCACGTGCCGAAGAACCGCCGGCGGGTTATAGAATTAGCCTACTACCGGGTCCATGGGAGCGTTCCCAACGCCGAGCAGACCCAGATGCTCCGCCGGATAGTCGAGATCGCAATGGGAGGCGATATCAAGTCCTATGACCAACACGGTGGCTTGTTGGTGGAGCCCGTGTACTGTGGCATGCGCGCCGCGGGCGTGAGCCCGGCAAATCGAATGGAATGGCTGGAACAGGTGCGCAGGCGCGTCGAGGCCCTGACGCCGCAGATAGATGAGATAGACGACTTCTACGTCAGCAACATCGACAGCAGCTTCCTGAGAGTGCGGTGCTTCCTGGTGGACTACGCGCTGGATTGCGGCCGGCCGGACATCGCCCGCCGCCGGTTGGGGGAGTTCATGGCCTGCAAGAGGTCCGTCTCGCGAGACCATCAGGGCGTCGCCAAAAAGTTCCGCAAGACCGTCGCCAGCATGGAAGATGAGAAGCTCCTGGCCGATTATGACCGCTGGCTTGACCAACTCACCACGCCGGTGCGGCAGATCGAGCTGAAATGGAACGACTATCCCACGTATGAAACGACGGCCGCGGCCCTGGCGGCAAAGAGCTTTCCTGCCATGTTTCCCCTGGCAGCCAGGCCGGGGGCCATCTATGGGGTGTCCGGCATTGGCGGGTACAGCGAGCTTATCGGCACAAGCGACCGGATTCCTTCCGCTCATCGCATAGTGATGGTGCCGACCGACGAAGCAGGCCAGCCCGCGGGCAAGGAACAGCCCTTGACCATGCCAAAAGTCAACGCGGACATTGCGGTGACCGGCGCGGCCTTCCTGGCGGGCAAGCTCTACGTGTCCACGAAACGCACCGGCCTGCGCGTGCGTGACGCCAACACCGGCCAGTGGGAGCAGATCGGGCCGAAACAGGGCCTCGTGGATTGGTATGTGTACCACGTCCATCCGCTCGATGACAGGACGCTGCTGGTGGTCGCGGGCGAGGAAAGTCAGCGCGTCGTGTATTGCACGCTTAACGTGCTTACGGGCAAGACCACGCAGGTCCATCGTCTTAACAGCACGCATACCGGCTGGTCCGGCATGTTCGCCGCGCCCTTGCGCGTTTGGCGAAACGGCGACGAGCTAATGGCTATGAACTACATCGGCCTGGCTCGCGACGTTCTCCGCAAGCGGCCCAGGTTCACATCCTGGCCCAACGCCTGGCCCTACGGTTGGAAGTGCAGGCCCCACACCTTCTCTTGCGAACCGACGAGCCTGGCCAGCGTCGGCGACAAACTGTATGTCATGTCCGGCACGGGCCTGCACGAGATCGACCGGGCCGGCAAGGTGCTGCGAAGCTGGTGGGGCCGCAAGTTCTTCTATGCCGGCGGGCCCGCCCCTGACAATATCGCCAGGGACAGCATCACTACGCCGGGAGACTTTCCCGGCGACAACTTGCGCAGTGAATATAGGTTCGTCGCCGCTGCCAAAGACCACCTGTTCCTGGTCGGACGAAACGCCGAACTGCTCTGCTATGACCCCGCCTCAGACACGTGGTGGGGGCCGCTTCAGCTGCCTTCTGCCGGCCATGACGTGTATCCTCTCGGGACGACCGAGGGGGTGTGGGTTGGCGGGGTCAGAAGCTTGGCGTTTGTCCGGACGGCGGACTTCCTTGCCGCGGCAAAGAAGGCCGGCAGGGTCATGACCACCGTCGAACTGCGCCGGCGCAAGGCCGAACTCGCCGAAAAGGCAGGCCCGTTCGAGGCGGCGAAGTTTCACCTGCTGCGACGAGAATTCGACACCGCCGTCCAAACGACGAAAACGATCCTGGCCGGCGAGCCGAACAATCCACAGGCCATCCTCTTGATGGCGGTGCTCAACGATTTCTGGTGCCTCAACCGTCCGAAAGAGGCCCTGGGGTGGTATGGCAGGCTGGCCGCCATGGAAGGCGACCGCTCCGCCGTCTACACGGGGCTGTATGGGAACTTCCGGATCAACTATACCTTGCGGCAATGGGAACAGGCCATAAGCGCCGGGGAACTTCTCCTGGACAAGATTCCATGCCTGTATGGTGGTATGACCAGCGAGGTCGAGCGATTCATGGAATACGCCAGGAAGAATCGGGACAAGGCCACCGGGAAACCGCGGGCATCCGCCAGGCGAGCCTCGGCAACCCAGCCGTCGCCTTCTGCAACCGTGCCCGGAGAATGACATGAACAAGCAGACACGACACCTGTTTGGCCTCTTGGCCGTCATTGTAGTCCTGGCGGCGGGGGCCGCTTGGTGCCCCGGCCAGGAAACCGAAAAGCCGGTCGATCCGTCGCCGCCTGCACGCCTGAACATCGCCGCCAGCCACTACGGTCACATGCTGGCGCCGACGATGATGAAGAAGTACGTCGGCGAGCATCTTGGCCTGGGCTACGAGATCAAGTATATCGAGCCTAATACTCCGGCAGAGAAGGCTGCGGACCTTGTGCTGCTCGTCCGCGTCAACGAGGCAGACATCCGCGATTGGACGACCAGGGGCTACGTCGAGGCGCACGGGGGGACGGTCATAGGACACGACTCGTTTTGCGTGGTCGTGGACCCGCGGTGCCCTTTGAAGGAAATGAGCCTGGCCGACCTGAAGGCCGTGCTTGGCGGGAGCGTGACGTCCTGGGCCCATTTCGGGCTACCCCCAAAGCCGCTGGAACTGCTCTGCGATTCCTGGGCTTCGACGCAGTACAAACGCATGGTCAAACGGCACCGCGGGTCGCCAAAAAGCGTGACCTATCCCGAGAGGCTGGCCCTGGCGGTGGCGGGCAATCCCAACGTCATAGGCTTCATCGATACTCGCCAGTGGCTGCCCAACACGGGCCTGAAAATCGTCCGCATCACGCCCGACTCGTCCAAGGAGTCGCTGGCGTTCGAAAACAGGTTCAGCATCCTCCACCGACCGCAAGCCGACGAGCAAGTGCGTGGGTTGGCGGGCTTCATGTGGGAAAGCCTCTGCAACTGCTACACGACGAATTCGGGGGCGTGGGCGATGGCGTACGCAGTCCCGCCTCGCGAGTTGACCTGGCCCGCCCCATCCGGCCCGGCCTTCGACAAACCCATAGACGGCACGGTCGCGTGCCTGCCGATTCAGTCCCGGCTTAGGTACCTCGTCACGCTCAGCCCGCAGTGCGTCAAAGAGTACGAGTCCGAACTGGATGAGGCTCTGGCCGCCTGCTCGCGGCTGAAGGTCGTGAACCGAGGCAAACTGCGGGAAATACTCGCCGAGCGCCGACTTACGTTCATCTGCGGCGGCAACGGAGACGCCGAGCAGGACCGGAAGTTGCTCATGGCCGACGTGGTGGTGGAGCCGACACTTGTGGATGATGGTCACCACGCGTACCTGTCCGTCCAAGCCATACACGTTAAGACCGGCAGCCTGCTTGGGCAGATGAAGCTGGCGATCGATCCCGACCGGACGGGAAAATTCGACATGGACCTGCCTAGCCGCATTACGACGTGGTGGCCTGGTGTGCTGGCGAACCTGCATCGTGTGCGGACGCTGCCGATCGTTTCGGTGCGAGCCACGGGCCACGGGCCCGGTGCGCCGCAACAGGCCCAGCGGCTGAAGGAACACATCAGCCAGGCGATCACCCGAGACGGTCACTGCTACGCCGCGGCCTTCCGGGTAACCCTCAACTCGCAGACGGAGATGCTCATGCGAGCGATGGGCCTGGCCGCGGCACCGACCGCCGACAGGCCGGTTGCATTCGACTACATTGTGGAGGCCAGGCTGCTTTCCAACCGGCGGGCTGAGCTTCGCATCCTCTCGCTGGCCGGCGGAAAGGAGACCGCTCGCGGCACGGTCGAAGCGGATTCGCCGGCTTCCTTGTCGGCCGAGGCGGGTAAATGGGCCGTCCGGCACGGAGCAAAGCTCACCCGCCACGTCGAGCGCGGCGGCTACTCACCAGAGCCCGACGATTGGTTCGCCCGGCAGGCTGTGCGCGAATTCGAAGCAGCCGAGAAGGCCAGCCCGGGTATCGGGGCAGCCATGGCCAAGCTGAAGGAAAAAAGCCCCGAGCGACTGGCGTTGGCAAGCGAACTGGTCAGGCCTTACCTGGCGGCATGGCATCTCGACCCTACAAACGAGACGATCTCGTATCGCCTGCTCGAGCTGGCAAGCCGCCACGGCGACACCGACATCCCCGAGGCGACGCTCCTGACCGAGGCGGCCGGGCGATATATCATGACCTTTCCGAACTCCAAACGTCCCCTGTCGTCTCTAGCGCCATGGATGTACTATGGGCTGATGCGATACTTTTCCGGCGGGGCCGGCGATGGATTCCGCCGCACGGGCTTCCCGGATTTCATCGAAAAGAGCCAGTTCCTACACGCTGACACGGAGGCCAGGCTTCAGGCCTACCGAGTGCTGGCGGAGTGGATCATCCCCGCTTCGCGGCGCTTCAAGCCGGCGGAAGTCAGGTTCGCGTTCCCCATCTACTTTATGGACCACTACTACCTGACCCTGCTGGATTACCTGAATATGACCAAGGCGACCGATGAGCGTATCGCCCAGGTCGTCGCCACCTGGTCCCGCAGATACGACGCGAGTCCGCTGGTCCTGCCGCCAAGTGAGTTCCTGCGGCTGGGTCTGGCGATCCGCAAGGGAGACAAGCGCGGCGCACTGGGTCTGTTGGCGAAGATGATCGAGAGCCACCCGGACCCGTCGGACAAGTTCTGGACCTTTCTGGACCGGTCTGTCATCACCGACACGCTTGCCCGGATTGATGACGACCTCAGAGAAGAAGCTCGCAGTTGGTTCAGGGGAGAGTTGAAGACCGATGAATTGAACAAGCTGGTGCGACAACGGCTCAGCCCATCTAAGTCCGGAGAGCGAAAATGAGCAACCGGAAGCGAAACCTGTCCGGCCTCCTGGCCGTTGCCGCGGTGCTGACGGCCGGGGCCGCTTGGTGCCCCGGCCAGGAAACCGAAAAGCCGGTCGATCCGTCGCCACCAGTCCTGAAGCCCGTGCGATGGCAGTACCTCGACCGAAAGTTCCAGGATGTTTTCATCGACGGCAGCGGCCGGGCGTGGTTCCTGATTCGTCCATTCCCTGGAAACAGCGGGGGCAAACTGCCCTCCATGTTCCTGACCTGCCCGGAACTGCCCGATGATTACATCGAGATGCCAGGCAAGAACCGCATCATCGGCTTTGACAGCAAGGACAGGTTCTGGGAAGTCGGCAAGTTCGGCCTGTGCTGCACGGACGTGCGGACCGGGCGGTTTACGCAGCACAAATCCGCGCCGGGTGTTGACGTATCGCATTGGGTGAACGGCCAGCACAAGTTGATTCCGACCTTTGGCCCGACGATGCTTGAACATTCCACGGGCAGGCTTTACTTCGTCGATTCCGTAGGCATTCACGTGCTCGACGGCGACCGCTGGAGCTACGAACTCCTGTTGGCCCCGGGCAAGAGTTGGGCGACCCGCGAAAGTGGCCACTGCTCCGTGAAGCTGGTCGAGGGCCCGGACGGGAAGGTCTTCATCTGGCAGCCGGGCGAGTACGTCAACACGCTTTTTGTCCATGATGGCACATCCTGGAAACGGTTCCCGGCCAGGGACAATCCGAAGTTGGACCGAGTCGTGGAGATCATCCCTGAAGCCGACGGTTGGGTTCGTGTGTCTCGCAGCTTCGGCGTTCCCACGCGGGTCAAGCTGTACGACTCCACAACCGCAAGCAAGGTCCCGAAAGCGACCTCGCGTAGAACGGTCAAGCGGTTCGACCACGAGTTTCTATCGCGGGCGGGCGATGAGATGTCGCTCTTCGGGCCTGCACTGGGCCAGGACAAGGACGGGCGGGTGTATTTCATGACAAGGCGGCAGGAGATCTCCGACAGCTATTGCCGCATCGCCATATTTGACGCCCGCCAGGCGGCCACGGCGCCTACTCTCAAGTACCAGGCCTTTGGTCTGCACCGGACACTGGACAGCCGCGCGGTGGCGGTGGATTCTCTGGGGGGTATCTGGGCTCGCCTGGCGGTGGAGGATCAGCCTTTTCTCAGCCGATACGCCGACGGCAAGTGGACGCACTGCGCTGACCCTGCCCCCGCATCATCGCAGAAGGTCGAGGGGACGCTTGGGCAATACGGTTACGGGGCCACATGGGTAATCTTGCCGCCGTCGACGGGCCCGGGTTGGCTGCCTGATTGGGAGAAGGACGTGCGGGGCGTGCCTTCGATGGCCAATCCCGCACTGCTCCATGCGATGAAGAACGGGTGCATGGTCGCGGCCGAGCAGTACAGCCAGCGCGCGTTTGCCTTCGACGGTCGGAGTTGGAGCGTATACGAATCCACCAA
>JAUWQU010000732.1 GCA_030610965.1 Phycisphaerae bacterium | reverse complement strand
GTTCGCGCTCGACCTTTTCCTCGATTACCACCTCCACGGCGATCCATTCCGGATCGTGCAGACTGGAGACAGTGGGGGACTTCTCGGCCGGGAGAATGGCGATTATCTCGTCGAGCGCGGAGCGGGGCACGTTCATCTTGAGCCCGACTTTCTCGCGGGCGTCGATTGCGCCCTTGAGCAGCAGGGCTATGTTCTCGATCATCTGCCGCTTCCAGTCGATTTTCATGGCCTGGCCATTGGCGATGAATCTCGTCGAGCTGGTAAGCAGCGTGTCGATTACGCGGAGCTTGTTGGCCTTGAGGCTCGAGCCTGTCTCGGTGACGTCGACGATGGCGTTAATCAGGCGGGCCTTGACCTCGGTGGCGCCCCAACTGAACTCCACCTTCACCTGGATATTCTTGTCCTGGAAGTACTTTCGCGTGGCGTTGACCAGCTCGGTGGCGACGATTCCGCCTTCGAGCTGCTCGGGCGCGGTCACGGAGCTTTCCTCCGGCACGGCCAGGACCCAACGCACGGGGCGAAGGTTCTGCTTGGCGTAGATCAGTTCGGCGACTTCCACGACGTCCGAGCCGTTCTCGCAGATCCAGTCGTAGCCGGTCAGTCCGGCGTCGATAACGCCGTCCTCGACGTATCGGCTTATTTCCTGGGCGCGGAACATGATAACGGCGATGCGGTCGTCGTCGATGGTGGGAAAGTAGCTTCGCGAGGAGACGTTTATATTGTAGCCGGCCCGCTGGAAGAGGTCCAGCGTGCTCTCCTGCAGCGAGCCCTTGGGGATGCCAAGTACGAGTTTGTCTTGCGGCTTTTCCATGAGTGGGTCTTTCAAGCTCCTTTGCCGCCGGTGCGGCCTGGCGGGCTTGCGTCTAATGCGTGCTGCCCGCGGCTACTTGTCCTTGGTTTTTCGGGAGGCCTTCCTGGGGGCTTTTTTGGCGGCCTTCCTGGCGGTCTTCCTGGTGGTCTTCCTGGCGGCCTTCTTCCTGGCCGGCGCCCGCCTGGTCGCCTTGGCGGCGCCCTTGGCGGCCGTTTTGGCGGCGGCCCGCTTGCGCGCGCTTTGCTTCCTGGCCTCGGCGGTGGCCTTGGCCTTTGCATCTGCCTGGGCCTTTGCCTTTGCCTCGGCTTTCCTGGCCTCGGCGGCGGCCCGGGCCTTTGCCTCTGCCTCGGCCTTCTTGGCCTCGGCGGCGGCCTGTGCCTCGGCCTTGGCGGCGGCGGCCTTGCGTTTCTTAGCCAGCATCTTGGCGTTCTTCGCCACGTACTCGCGGAAGAACTCATGGGCGGCGGGGGCCTGCTTCTGGAGGATTATCCGTTCCAGGAAGGCATGGACCTCCTCGATGCTGCTGCCGGGCTCTATGTATCCGTCGATCTCCAGGCAGTCGACGAGCCCCTGGTCGACGGGGATGGCGTGCCCGCCGAAGACCTCTATCATCATCACCGCGGCGGCAAAGGGCGTGAGCCCCAGTTCGTGGAGGTGGCGCCGCAGGTCGCGCTTGGGCATTTTCTCGACGTAGTCGAGCCGCAGGTTGTTGCGGCTGCTGAATATCGCGTTCAGGACCGAGGTGATTTCCTCGGCCTTTCGTCGCGCGTCGGGGAAGTCGCGCCCGAGCGTGTCGGCGATTTCCTTGACGGGCGAGACGCGGAGTTCGTTGAAGTCCACGAACTCCTTTTGCAGGGCCTCGAGGGCCTTGGCGGACAGGTTGGGCGCCTCGGCGGCCAGGATGGCGTCGATCATCACGTGGAACGGGTCCGGGTCGACCGGCGGGGGCGCGGCTGACTTTCGGATGCCGGAAAGGAACTTCTTTATCTTCTTCTGGTACTTGGTGGCGTTCTTCATGACCGCTGGTCCTGGTTGGCGTTGCCGGGCGGAGGCGTTTGCTCGTCTGATTGGCCGGGGGCCTGGCCGGCCTGGCTGGCGACCTCGATGCGGGCCTGGTCCTTCTGCTGGATTTCGTCGGCCACGCGCTGAATGATGTCCAATGTCTCTAGCGTTTTCTTGAATTCGGCGTCCAGGACGAAGGTCAGCACGGGGGTGTGACGCAGCGTCATCTTCCGCGCCATCAGTTCCTGGACGTGCCCGGATGCGTGAGACAGTGCCTGAATCGTGCGGTTCTGCCGGCCCTCGGTGTCCATGACCGAGACGTACACCTTGGCGGTCAGCAGATCCTCACCGATCTCGACGCGCGTCACCGAGGTCCGAGCCGGGTCTATCCGCGGGTCGGAAAGCTTGGTCAGAATCAGCTCTCCCACGATCTGACGCATGAGGGCGGCCACTCGTTGTGTTCTACGACTCATCCGAACTTGTCTTTCACGTGCGTCTGGCCGGCACGCGGGCTCAGAGCCACTCGACCTCGCTGGCCGACAGGATCATGTCCCTGTGCATCGTCGCGGCGTTGACGATCTTCTGCAGAGCCCCGGCCAGGTATGCAGGGTCGCTGCCGACCATGGCAACGGCCAGGATAGCCCGGTGCCGGTTGTCCTGGGCGTCGACCTCGGCTATCGACACGTTGAACCGCCCGGCGATGCGATCCTTGAAGCTCTTGACCAGTCTTCTTTTGTCTTTAAGGCTTGTGGCCTGGAGAATGTGAAACTCCAGATGCAACAGGCCCAGGCTCGTTTTCATGGTTGTCTTGTGGCCGGTGGTACGGCCAGGACGTTAGAGGGTTCTCGCCACCTCGACGGTCTTGTAGAACTCCAGCGTGTCGCCTTCCTTGATATCGTCGAAGCCGGCGATTTTCAGGCCGCACTCCATGCCCGATCGGACTTCCCTGGCGTCGTCCTTGAATCGCTTGAGGCTGTCGAGCGTCCGCTCGTCGATTACCACGATGTTGTCTCGCATGACGCGGACGCGGG
>JAUWQU010000544.1 GCA_030610965.1 Phycisphaerae bacterium | reverse complement strand
GCGCGCCGTCGCCGCCACCGATAAACGGGTATTATCCACGGGAGCACCCGCTCTTTCAAGAGCCGCACCATAACTGACCAGTCTCGACAGGCAGCCTCATAGCCCTCGCCGGCGGCCGTCATCGGGCTGGACGTGAACCGTCTGTTCGGTATATGTCGGCCCGTTGGTCTTAATCATGCCGTTCTCGACCCAAATCGGATCGAAGCCGAGAAAAGTCTCGTCCGACTCGCCGCCCTTGGGACGAAGATGGGCGCAGATCCAGTCCCGTCCGTCGGGCCCGGTGAAAATCGCACAATGCCCTGCCTCGATAAAGGGACTCTCGGGGTCACCCGTGAACTCCAGACCTTTCTCACGGCAGAGCTCCGGATTTTGGGCACCGTAGATGGGATTGCCATCGTACTTCGTCCACGGCCCCGTGGGGTGCCCGGCCGTCGCGTAACCCACCTCGTATCCGCGCGTCCATGATGAGTAGAGCATGTAGTAAACGCCGCCGCGCTTAATGACGAACATTCCCTCGATGCCGACGTCTTCCCAGGTGCCCTTGTCCGCAGCAAGAGCCCGGCGGCGCTCTCCCACGAATCGCGCGTTTTCGAGATCGATCTCCTGAACGTAATGCGACTTGAAGAAGGCATACGTCCTCCCGTCGTCGTCGGTGAAGAGCGTCATGTCGTTGCTCCAGACGGCGATGTCTTCGGGATGCCGACTCACAACGGACGCGGGAACATCTGCCGGTGTTACCAGGCTCGTGTCTCTGCCCGTCCCGTCCAGCAGAGGCCGGTCGTGCGTGAGGATCGTGTAGGGGCCGGTGATGCGGTCCGCCACTGCCAGGCCGCAAGAATGGACGCGGTTGTACTTCTCCGACTCGTTCCGGCAGTTGAACGTCAGCCAGAACTTGCCGTTCTTGGGGTGGATCTCCGACGCCCAGAAGCGGTCGCGGTACCAGGCGTCTTCGAGCAATGTGCTTCGGTCTATGAGCAGCCCCTCATACGTCCAGTTCAGCAGGTCCGGAGATGACCACAGCTTGACGCCGGGATTCACCGTCTGACGCTGGAAAGGGCAGCAAGTACCCGTGAGATAGTAGATACCGTCCACATTAACGATCTGGGGATCGCGAATGTTGCCGACGGCCTCGCTGCGGATGGGATTGCAGTATCGAAAGAGCGATCTGTTCATCATCTTGTGCTCCGTGGCGTCCGCCAGGCAAACGCGTTCTCCCAGCCCCGCGTAATGGGAAAAGCATACTGGCCGACCTTGCTGTGCGATGTAAAAGCTTCACGGCCAACGCACTATAGCACAAGGCGGGCTGGTTTTCCAAGGTGCCGGTGAGATAGTCGGGCCAGGGCGCGGAACTATCTGACTGGCCGAAACATCACCAGACGGAACTGTTCATTGACTTCTAAAACACTATGTGCTATCATGAAACGGCAGAATTGAAAGGGGCTTCGAGTGACTACTTGTGGCCCATGGACAAACTGGGAACTCGCCGAATGGAACCGCCGCGAAGTGAACTGAATAACGAGCCGCCGCCTGTCCGCCTCAGGAGGCCCGCCCCGGGCGAGCGGCCACAGGTGCCGAACATCTTCTCCGACCACATGGTCCTCCAGGCCGGCAAGCCCGTTCCCATCTGGGGCACCGCGGAGGCGGGCAGCTCGGTCACCGTAACCTTCGGAGACCAGAAACAGACCGTAAGCGCCGGCAAAGACGGCCGCTGGAGGGTAACTCTCAACCCGCTGGCCGCGTCCGCCGGGCCACGGCGGCTGGCCGTAGCAGCCGAGGCGCATGGCAGGAAAGCGGAAGTGGTCTTTGAGGACATCCTCGTGGGTGAAGTCTGCCGTGCCGAACCCGACTCGAGTCCGATACGCGTGGGCGGCGGACCCCGGAGTAAACCTGTTCAACCGCGAAGGTCTGCCGGCGATGCCGTTCTGCAGTCATACCGGCGAACCCGACGGTCACAACCATAGCACGGCGGGAGGAGCACACTGTACTATGAAACGTACCGACGACGAACGCATTGGGATTCTCCGTCAGCGCTGCATCGACCGCAAGGGAATGGTCAGCAATGCGGAACGCCCGATCCGGCGTAAAAGGATGTGGCAGGGCATTACCATCTCGGCGGCGAAATCCCTTCGCGCTTCGGAGCGTGTCGCCTCCTGGCAGATCCGATGCGGCCTTCGCACGCGCGACATATTGGCAGAGATCAAGTTCGAGATCGACGACCTCGAACTTCTCGCAGGCAGGATTCATCCACAGGCAGCGTCGGATTCCGAGTTCGAAGACGCCGATGCATACGTTGCGCGATACCTCCGCACGCCGGGCCAGTCGGGCCATTGCGAACTCGACCTTCCCACGCTATTCACACTCGGCGTCAATGGCCTGCGCGACAGGATTGATGGCCTGATGGCGGACGCCGATGACAAGCGCACGGAAGTGTATCAGTCCTTCCTGCTCGCGCTCGACGGCTTTTCTGCAATGGCCGAGAACGCAGCCGCGACGGCCGAGGCCGGCATAGCGTCCGCCCCGGACTGGCGGAAGGCCGAACTCAGGGAGATTGCAGAGTCCTGCCGCCGGATCGCCCACCAGCCCCCGGCAAACACCCGGGATGCCGTCCAACTGCTCTGGCTTGCGCAACTCGGCGCGATGTTGGGCGACAGCGCCGGGCTGGTAGTCTCAGGCCACATTGATCGCACCTTGCGGCCGTCTTACCAAGCCGACACTGCCGCCGGAAAAATCAGCCGGGAACAGGCGCTGATTCTAATCGAGAGCCTCTATCTGCTCGTCAACGAACTGATAGCGGACGGCCTCGCGATGTCCGTAATGGTAGGCGGGCGCGACGCCAATGGCGACGACGTCACGAACGACCTTTCGTACCTCGGCCTCGAAGCCCTGAGGCGGACGAAACTGATCTATCCAGCCGTTGGCGTGTGCTGGCACGAGGGGACGCCCAGCGACCTGACGGACCTCGCAATCGAACTGATCGGCCACGGTTACTCCACGCCCGCATTCTTCGGCGACGAGACGATCCAGCGCGGCCTGAAAGAACTCGGCGCGGCACCGGAACATGCCTGCAATTACATCAACTCGACGTGCGTCGAAATCACACCCGTCGCCGCCAGTAACGTCTGGGTGGCGTCGCCCTACTTCAACCTCTGCGGCGCCCTGATGGAGGAAATCGACGCGCAGGTCGACAGCGGGCCGGTCGACAACTTTGAAGATTTCGTAGCTGCCTACCACCGGCGCATGGCAGATCGCATCGCTCGAGCGGTGGCCGAACAGAACAACGCCCGCCGCCTGCGGCAGAGGTTCGGCGGAAAGCCGTTCCAGAGCGTACTCACCCGCGACTGCATTGCCCGCGGACGCGACATCGATGACGGCGGCGCGATCTACAACTGGGTCGAATGCTCCTTCGTGGGGCTGGCAAACTTGGCCGATTCCCTGCTGGTGATCGAGGAAGAAGTCTTCAAGCAGAAGAATTTCACTCTATCGGAGCTGAAGGCAATGCTTGATTCGGATTTCGCCGGCAACGAGGCGACACGGCTGCGTTTCCTGCACAACTATCCCAAATATGGCAACGCTTGTGCAGATGTGGACCATTTTTTAGCCGACACGGTTGGCACCCTCGTGAAAGAATGCGGCCGCCACAAGATGCTGCCGGACGGCAGCTCGTTCGTGCCCGGATGCTTCTGCTGGGTGATGCACGAGCGTCTTGGCCGCCAGACACGGGCGACCCCGGACGGCCGCAGGGCCGGTTTCGCCTTCGCCGATGGCGGCGGAGGGGCGCAGGGCCGCGAAA
>JAUWQU010000219.1 GCA_030610965.1 Phycisphaerae bacterium | reverse complement strand
GCGGAATGTCGTCGCGGCGCTCGCGGAGCGGTGGAATCTCGACCGGGAAGACGTACAGGCGGTAATAGAGGTCCTCGCGGAACCGGCGGGCGGCCATCTCCTCGGGCAGGTTGCGATTGGTGGCCGCGATTATGCGAACGTCGCACGCGACGGTCTCGGTTCCGCCGATGCGGACGATCTCGCGCTCCTGGAGCACCCGCAGCAGCTTCACCTGGATGGCCGGGGCGACCTCGGCAATCTCGTCGAGAAACAGCGTGCCTCCCTCGGCCAGCTCGAACCGCCCCACCTTCCGCTCGGTCGCGCCGGTGAACGCCCCGGCCTCATGGCCGAAAAGCTCGTTCTCCAGAAGCGTCTCCGGCAGGGCTGCGCAGTTTATCGCGACGAAAGTCTGGTCGGCGCGGTCGCTGCAATTGTGGACCATGCGGGCGGCAAGTTCCTTGCCGGTGCCCGTCTCGCCGAGCAGCAGCACGGTGGCTGCACTGCGCGCGACTCGCCTGATGAGTTGGCGGACGTTTTCCATGGCCGCGGAAATGCCGACGATCTCCTCCGGCGCCTGGTAGGTCCGCTTGAGCTGGCTGTTCTCGCGACGGATGCGGTCGTAGAGTTGCGCGTTGGTCATCGCGATGGCTGCGAGGTTGGCGAAGACCATGCACAGGCCGCGGTCCTCCTCGTCGAAGGTCTTTCGCTGGAGCGGGTTGAGCACCTCGACCACGCCGAGGGCCTTGTCCTTGTAGACCAGCGGCGCGGCGATGAGGCTGTGAGTGTGGAAGGCCACCAGGTGGTCGATCTCGGGGTAGTGGCTGCTGTCCTTTGACACGTCGTTGACGATCTCGGCCTCGCCCGTCTTTAGCACTCGCCCGGAGATCCCCGCATCGCGGTCGTACGCCACGCCGATAAGCTGGTCCGCCCTGTCGCCCACTGCCGCCTGGAATACCTGCTTGCCGCGGGCCTCGTCCAGAACGATCACGCTGGCCGCCTCGGCCCGCATTACCGACGCGGCCGCCCTGGCGATCGCCGCGAGCGTCTCGTCGAGGCCCTGTGCGGAATTGATCGCCGCCGACGCGTCAACCAGCGCCGACAACGACTCCGGAGGCAGATGTCCAGTGACAACCATGGCCATGCGATTCCTTTGGAGACTTGAACTTGCGCGAACGTGCATAAATTATGGCTCCGGCTTGCCGGTCAGGTCAAGGGAGATTTCCATCCCCGGGGCGGGCCGCAAAGGCAACCGGCCCTCGTGTCGCGGCCACGTGCGGCACTGGGCGGCTTTTTTGTTTGTCCGGGCACTCGAAACGGGCGATAGCTATAATCGGTAGTGGCTTAGGGAAAGGTCCCTGCATGCACCCGGCTAAACAGCCGAGAGAGCAAGGGCGGTGTCTATGAATATACTTATATGCACGTTGCTCGCGGCCGGGATGCCGCTGGCGACCCAGGAAAAGGTCGAGGCCATCACCAGGCCCAGCCAGGACGTGGTGCTTTCGTTCGTCCGTCCGGGCCAGGTGGCCGAGGTGCTCGTCAAGGAAGGCGACGCCGTCAAGGCCGGGCAGGTTCTTATGCGGCTCGACGACAAGGCCGAGCAAGTCCAGATGGAGCAGTTGAAGGCACAGGCCGAGGACCGCACCCGGTTGCGGGCGGCGGAGGCCCAACTCGCCCAGCGCCGTGTGGACCTCCAGAAGACCGAGACCGCGCGCAAGGAAGGCGCCGCTACGGATCTGGAAGTCGACCACGCCAAGCTCGACGTGACGATCGCGGATCTGTCGCTGGAGTTGGCGAAGTTCGAGAGGACGCAGGCGCAGATGAAGTACAGGGAAGCGGCGGTCCAGATCGAGCGGATGCGGATCGCCAGCCCCATAGACGGCACGGTCGAGCGGCTGCTCGTCGAGCCGGGCGAGTCGGTCGAGGCAGCCGAGAAGATCGCGCAGATCGTGCAGATCGACCCGCTGTGGGTCGACGTGCCGGTCCCGCTGGACAATGCCCGCTCGCTGACCAAAGGCGAATCCAACGCCCTGGTGGAGTTCGACAGCGCCGATTCGGCCCGCAGGTCGGCGGTAAAGGGCAGGATCATCCACATCGCGGCCGTGGCCGACTCGGCCAGCAAGACGCTGACCGTCCGCGTGGAATGCGCCAACCCGTCGAACCGTCCGGCGGGCGAACACGTTTACGTAAGCTTCCCGCCGCGGACGGCCGACGCGACCGACGCACCGGCCAGGCCGTTGACCCGGCGCAATGCCAAATAATGAGACCCCGCTCATGAGCGTGAATCCAGCAAGAGTTTCACAGCTGGGAAGCGAAACCCAGCGCCCGACGATGGCCGAGATCATCGAGCGGCTGAGCCGTTTCGACGGCCCGCCTGAGCAGTTCCTGGTCAACCTCCTGGCCGTGCAGTGCCACCTTGCCTCGGCCGACGGGGGCGCGATCCTTCGCGTCAGCCCCGCCGGACCCGGGCAAAGCCCAGGGGCGAACCCGCCGCCGGGCGGCAACGTCGAGGTGCTGGCCGTCTATCCCCCGCCGGCCCAGGGCGCCGCGGCGCCGGTCTGGCTGGCGCAATCGGCCGAACTGGCGCCACAGGTCATCGCCTCGGGCAAGCCCGACGTAAAGCCGCTGCACAACGCTCAGGACCTCTACGGCGCCCCGGCCAATCAGAACGTCATCCTGCTGCCCCTTCGAGGCGGCAGCGGCGTGCAGGGCCTGGCCGCGTTCGTCGTGACCACCAGCGACCAGCAAGTACTCGACGCCGCCCGCGAGCGGCTGGAGCTGACACTGAGCCTGCTTAGCCTCTACGAGATGCGCCTGACGCTCCAGCAGCGCCAGGGCGACCTCACCCGCCTGCGGCTTGCCATGGAAACCACCGCCGCCGTCAACGAGCAGGACCGATTCGCCGGGGCCGCCATGGCGCTGTGCAACGAGGTCTCAAGCCGATGGAAGTGCGACCGCGTCTCACTCGGATTCCTCAAGGGCCGCTACGTACACCTGAAGGCCATGAGCCACACCGAGAAGTTCAGCCGGAAGATGAAACTCGTCCAGGACATCGAGTCGGCGATGGAGGAAACGCTCGACCAGGACGTCGAGGTGGCCTACCCCGCCGAACCCGAAGCAACCTTCGTTCACCGCGCGTCCGCCGAGCTTTCCAAGCGTCACGGCCCCACGGCGGTGGTGAACCTGCCGCTTCGCCGCGACGGTGAAGTCGCGTCCGTGGTGACGCTCGAGCGCCCAGTGGATCAGCCGTTCCGGCTCGATGAGATCGAGGCGCTTCGGCTGACGATCGACCTTGTCACGCCCCGGCTGGTGAACATGCACCGCCAGGACCGCTGGTTCGGGGCGCGAGCGGCCGGGGCCGTGGGAGACGGCCTGGGCGCGCTGGTCGGGCCCAAGCACACGTGGATCAAGGTCGCGGGCATCGGGGTATTCGCCGCGGCGCTGTTTCTTATCCTGGCCAAGGGCGACTACCGGGCCGAGGCGACGTTCGTGCTCGAGCCCGTCGCCCAGCAGGTTCTCCCGGCACCGTTCGAGGGGTTCCTCAAGCAGGTCTACGTCCGCCCGGGCGACCTGGTCGTCGGCGCCGGCGACAGGGAAAAGCCGTCTTGGCTGCTGACCGAAGACGGCGTCGCGAGTTGGCCGGTGCTGCTGGCGGCACTGCGCCGCCAGGGCTCGGACGAGTCACCGCAGGCCCAGGCCGGCAAACGAATATGGTCGCTGCTGAGCGAACCGACGCGCCGCAAGATCGTCGCGTCGACCAGCACCGACCCCAACGACGCGGTTAAGATGGCCCTTGCCGGCGTGGCCGAGCCAGTCAGAAAGGCCGTGCTGGACGACATCAACGGCCTCCTGATATCCAAGGCGTTCTACGACGCCGACGCCTGGGCGGATTCGACGCTCTCGGACCGCCAGCGCCACCTGCTCGATACCCCCGCGGCCCGGCTGAAAGGCGACAGGCTCGTCGAGCTCAATCGCAGCCTGCTGGCGGCCGCGCTGCCGGGCATCGTCGGGCCCGGGCCGACCGTACTGGGTACGCTGGCAACGGTCGAACTGCGGCTGGAGCTCAAGAGCGCCGAGGCCGAGTGGCACGGCTACCGCAAGCAGATGGACGCCGCGATGCGCGAGGACAAGCGTGCCGACGCGCAGATAGCCCAGGCCCGGGCCGACCAGGTCGCCGCGAAGATGGAACTGCTCGCCCACAAGATCGCCCGGGCAGTCATCGTCGCGTCGATGGACGGCTATGTCATCTCGGGCGACCTCCGCAAGCAGTTGGGCGCGCCGGTAAAGACCGGCGACGTGCTGTTCGAGGTGGCCGCCCTTGCCGATCTGCAGGCGGAGCTCTCGGTGCCGGAAGACCTCATCGCCGACGTCCAGGCCGCCTTCGAGCGGGAAAAGGAAGCCGGCGGCGAGTTGGGCGGAGAGCTGGCCACCACGGCCAGGCCGGACGAACGCATCAGCTTCGTCGTCGAACGCATCAACCCCGTCGCCGAGGTCGTCGAGCAGAGCAACATATTCAAGGTCCGCGTGAGGCTGCTGAGCACGCCGTCGATATTCCGGCCGGGCATGGAGGGGCTCGGCAAGGTCGATATCGACCGCCGCAGCTACGGCTACATCTGGACCCGGCGGATGATCAACTGGGTGAGAATGAAGCTTTGGATTTAAGCTAGAAGACCTCCAGTGCCCGTAGAACGTCCCACATTCAGCGAGTCGTGGTACCGTGTCGCGGATATCTCCCCGCGGCTTCGGGCGACGGTGCAGGTTCACCGCCAGCACTACCGCGGGCGGATGTGGCACGTCATCCAGGACCCGTCGAACAACCAGTTCTTCCGGCTCAACGAGGCCGCCTACCATTTCGTGGCCCTGCTGGACGGCAAGAAGACGGTCGCGGAGGCCTGGCGGATCAGCCAGGACCAGCTCGGCGACTCGGCGCCGACTCAGGGCGAGGCCATCCAGCTTCTCGGCCAGCTTTACACGTCCAACCTTCTGCACGCCGAGTTGCCGCCCGACGCCGAGGGCCTCTTCAAACGCCGCCAGAAACGCGTCCGTCGCGAGGTTCAGGGATACCTGACGAACCTGCTGTTCATCCGAATCCCTCTGATCGATCCGGACAACTTCCTCAATGCGTGGGTCGGGGCGGTAAGCTGGCTGTTCAGTTGGTTCGGCTTTGTCCTATGGATGGGGCTTATCTCCGCGGGGCTCTACTTCGTCATCGAAAAGTGGAACGTTCTGTACGACCGGGCCGACAGCGTGCTGGACGCCGACAACCTGCCCTTTTTGTACCTGAGCTTCATATTGATAAAGGTCTTCCACGAGTTCGGCCACGCGTTCATGTGCAAGGTGTTCGGCAAGCGGACGGGAACCGGCGGCGAGGTTCACGTCATGGGCCTCATGCTCCTGGTGTTCACGCCTATGCCCTACGTGGACGCATCGAGCGCCTGGGCCTTCCGCTCTCGCCGCCAGCGGATTCTCGTCGGCGCCGGCGGGATGATCATCGAGCTTGCGATGGCGGCCGTCGCGGCGATCGTCTGGTATCACACCGGCGACGGCACGATCCACACGATAGCCTACAACGCGATGTTCATCGCCAGCGTCTCGACACTCCTGTTCAACGCCAACCCCCTGCTGCGCTACGACGGGTACTACATCCTTTCGGACATCCTGGAGATTCCCAACCTCGCACAGCGGTCCAAGCAGTACCTCTACTACCTCGTCCGCAAGTACGTCTGGTCGGTCAAGCAAGCGCGCAACCCCGCCCACAGCCGCGGCGAGAAGGGCTGGTTCGTCTTCTACGGAATCGCCAGCACGATCTACCGCGTCTTCATCTGCGTGCGAATCCTGATGTTCGTCGCGGACAAGCTGTTCATGTTCGGCCTGATCCTCGCGCTGGCCGCCGCGGTGGCGTGGGTGCTCGTGCCGCTGGGCAAGTTCCTGCATTACCTCCTGACCAGCGGCGAGCTGATGCGCGTGCGCGGCCGGGCCATCGCGTCGACGGTGCTGACGCTTGGGGCGATCGTCATCGGCGTCGGCTTCGTTCCCGCGCCGAACCGGTTCCGGCTGGAGGGCGTGGTCAAGCCGCTGCGGCAGGAGATCCTGCACGCGGCCGCCGACGGGTTCATCACGGACGCGCTGCCGTCGAACCGGCAGGTAGACCCCAACAGCGGACCCCTTCTTACGGCCCGCAGCCCGGAACTCACTGCCGGCCTCGCTCAGGTCAAGGCCCAGCGAAGAGAGCTTCAGGTCCGTCGATGGCTGGCAATGACCAAGGACCACACCGAGGCGCAGATCCTGGCCGAACAAATCGCCACCGTCGACGAGCGCATAACGCGCATCACCGAGCAGCTCGATTCACTCAGCATAAAGGCATCATTCGCCGGTGAGTGGATTTCGCCCGACATCGACCGCGCCCGCGGCGCGTACCTCCGCCGCGGCGACCGCATCGGAATGGTAAAGAGCCCAGGCGTGGTCATCCGCGCCGCGGCCTCGCAGGAAGTGGCGGCCATGTTGCTCGACAGCGCCAAGAACGCCGACGTCCAGATCCGCATCAAGGGCCATCCCGACCCAAAAATGACCGGCACGATCACGCGGGTAA
>JAUWQU010000067.1 GCA_030610965.1 Phycisphaerae bacterium | reverse complement strand
TGGCCTTGGGTGTGTCGTGAGCGGTTTGCATGGGGGTCATCCGTGTCTCCGTTCTCACATGTAGCCGTTGCGACGAAGGGTTTCGAGCCCCTGGCCGTCCTCTTTGTCCTGTGCCCGCCCGCTGCGCTCGGCGATGTTCGTGAACTTGCCGGACCGCAGCTCCTCGATGATCTCATGGACGTTGCAGGCCGTGGAATCCACGGGTCCGGTGCATGGCGCGCAGCCCAGCGAGCGATACCGCTTGCCCGTGCCCTTGTCGAAGTACAGGTCGATGATCGGTATGTTCTCCCGCTCGATGTACTCCCAGATGTTCAGTTCCGTCCAGTCCAACAGCGGGTGTATCCGCACGTGCGTGCCGGGCGAGAAGTCGGTCTTGAACTGGTTCCACAGCTCCGGCGGCTGGTTGCTCACGTCCCAGTCGCTGTGGCGGTCGCGAGGGGAGAAGTACCGTTCCTTGCTGCGGCTGCCTTCCTCGTCGGCGCGGACGCCCACGATAACGCCCGTGTAGGGCTCGCCGCCGGTTACCTTGTCGTACTTGCCCGTGGAGTGGTTGAGCACCCATCGCGGCCATTCGCCCGAGAGCGTGTGCTTGAGGGCCTCGCTCTTCAGCGCGGCGCAGCACTGCAATCGCGAGCAGGCGCCGTTGGGGAACGTGGCGTTGCGGGCCAGGGTCGCCTCGTTTTGTCCGACGATCAGCCGGAGTTTCCACTTCATCGCCAGGCGGTCGCGGTATTCGATCATCGCCGGGATCTTTTGGTGAGTGTCGATGTGCATCAGCGGGATCGGCACGTGCCCGAGGAAGGCCTTGCGGGCCAGCCAGAGCAGCACGGTGCTGTCCTTGCCGATCGACCAGAGCATCACGAGCTGCTTGAACTCGCGATATGCCTCGCGAAGGATGTACACGCCCTGGGATTCGAGCTTGTCGAGCTGATCCATTATTTACTCCTGCCGGCTGGCCTCGGCGCGAACCATCTTGCCGTCGATAACGTGCAGGCCGCACTCTTTCTGTCGGGGGGGTTCCCACCACCATCGCCCGGCGCGGATGTCCTCGCCTTCGGCGACGGCCCGCGTGCAGGGCTCGCAGCCTATGGACGGATAGCCTTGATTGTGCAGGGCGTTGTAGGGCACGTCGTTGCTGCGGATGTGCGCCCATACATCCTCGGCCGACCAGTCGGCCAGCGGGTTGATCTTGACCAATCCGTTGCCGGCGTCCCACTCGACGCCGGCCAGGTCCGTCCGCGTGGTGGCCTGCTCGCGTCGCAGGCCGGTAATCCACGCCTCGAGCCCGGCCAGGCGGCGCCGAAGCGGCAGGACCTTGCGGACCAGGCAGCAGTGCTTGCGGCTGTCTACGCTGTCGCGGAAGCTGTTGGGCCCCCGCTCGGTCATCATCTTCTCGACGTCCGAGGCCTGCGGGAACAGCACCTCGATTCTCAGCCCGTAACGCTCCCGCGTGGCCGCCATAACGTCGTACGTCTCCTGCGGCAGCCGGCCCGTGTCGAGCGTGAAGATCGCCAAACCCGGCGCGACGCGCGAGAGCATGTCAGTGAGCGCCTGGTCCTCGGCGCCGAGGCTGGTGGCGAAGGCGGCCTTCGCTCCGAAGCGGTCAGCCGCCCAGGCCAGCACATCCTCCGCCGACATCGAGGCCGTCTCGGCAAGAAGGGCGGCAATTTCGGGATTGTCCATGCACTTTGCCATCGTCTCAACTTTCACTCGTGGCAGACAAACCTGAACAAATCCAAAGCACCAAATCCCAAGCAAGGACCAAATAGCAAGCACCAAGGCCCAAACAAGAGCCCATTCGCGGGTATCCAAGCCACAAATCGCGGACACTCCGCTTGAGCGGTTGTGTTTTGGCACTTGTGATTTGGGATTTGTTTGTCATTTGATGCTTGTCATTTGGTGCTTGCGTCCCGCGTGATTGCTTCGCCCCCAGGGGCTCTGCGTACCACGGCACCCGTCATGTCCGTCAGGCCTGGGATACCTCGAGGGCCTGGTCCAGGTCGGCAATGATGTCTTCCACATCCTCGATGCCGACCGACAGCCTGATGTACTCCGCCGTCACGCCGGTGGCGGCCTGTTCCTCGTCCGTAAGCTGCGAGTGCGTCGTCGAGGCCGGGTGAATGACCAGCGTCTTTGCGTCGCCGATGTTGGCAAGATGGCTGGCGAGTTTGACGTTGTTGATGAACTTCACGCCGGCCTCGGCCCCGCCTCGAATGCCGAAGCCCAGGATGCCGCCGCAGCCCTTGGTCAGGTACTTGGCGGCGTTGGCGTGGTGCGTGTGGTTGGGCAGGCCCGGGTAGTTCACCCAGACCACGGCCGGGTGCTTGGCGAGCCACTGGGCCACCTTCATCGCGTTGGACGAGTGCCGCTCCATCCGCAGATGGACCGTCTCGACGCCCAGCAGCGTCAGAAACGCCGCGAACGGGCTCATGCATGCGCCCATGTCGCGAAGCCAGTGCGTGCGGGCGTGGATGATGAACGCGATGTTGCCGATCGGCTTGAGGGCCTCGGTGAACACCATGCCGTGGTAGGCCGGGGCAGGTTTGGCGAATTCCGGCCAGCGGTCGGGATTATCCGCCCACGGGAAGGTCGCGCCGTCGACGATCGCCCCGCCGACGTGTACGCCGTGGCCGCCGAGGAACTTCGTGGTCGAGTAGACCACGATGTCCGCCCCGTGCTCGATGGGCCGAAACAGCATCGGCGTCAGCACGGTGTTGTCCACCACCAGCGGTATGCCCTGTGCATGGGTGGCCTTGGACATGGCGTCGAAGTCCGGCACGTCGTTCTTGGGGTTGCCGACGGACTCCATGTAGACAAGCCGCGTGTTCTCGTCGGCCAACTCGGCGATCTGCTCGGGGTGGTCGCCGTCGAAGAATCGCACCTCGATGCCGAGCTTCTTGAACGTCTGCGAGAACAGCGTCCACGTCCCGCCGTAAAGGCTGGTGGAACTCAGGATGTTCTGCCCGCTGTGGGTGATGGTCAAGATGGCGGCCGAGATCGCGGCCTGGCCGCTCGCCAGCGTCAGCCCGGCGGCCCCGCCGTCCATCGCGGCCAGACGCTTCTCGAGCACGTCGTTGGTCGGGTTCATCAGCCGGCTGTAGATGTTGCCGAACTCCTTCAGCGCGAACAGGTTCGCGGCGTGCTCGGTGTCCTTGAAGACGTAGGAGGTCGTCGCGTAGATCGGCACGGCCCGCGCCATGGTTGTGGGGTCCGGCTCCTGGCCGGCGTGGAGTGCCAACGTGCCCAGCTTGTGCGTCGCATCAGTCATTCGGTTTCTCCTCTGGTAGGACTGTCGTCATGGCTGGGAATTATACCGTGATGTCCGCGAACAGTGGGCTGGACAAATAACGTTCTCCGAAGCTCGGGAGTATCGCCACGATGAGCTTGTCTTTGTTCTCCGGCCGGGCCGCGACGATGCCGGCCGCGCGAAGGGCAGCGCCGCTGGAGATGCCCACGAAGAGGCCTTCCTCGCGGGCGGCGCGCCGGGCGAAATCGATGGCCTCGTCCTGATCGACCGCGACCACCTCGTCGATAAGGGCCAGGTCCAGCACCTTGGGCACGAAGCCGGCGCCGATTCCCTGTATCTTGTGCGAGCCAGGCGCCAGCGGCAGGCCGTTGAGCGTCTGCGTGAGAACCGGGCTCTGGGCCGGCTCGACGGCGATGGCTTGGAAGGATGGCTTTCGCGGCTTAAGCGCCTGGGCAATGCCGGTGATAGTGCCTCCCGTTCCAACGCCGCTTATGACTATGTCCACCTGCCCCCCGGTCGCCAGCCAGATCTCCTCGGCCGTCGTCAGACGGTGAACCTCGGGGTTGGCGGGGTTCTCGAACTGCTGGGGCACGAAACTGCCCGGCTCGGCCGCCGAAATCTCCAGGGCCTTGCTGACTGCCCCGGCCATTCCCTCAGCCGCGGGCGTGAGCACAAGCTCGGCGCCGAGGGCCTTGAGCACCTTGCGTCGCTCGGTGCTCATGGAATCCGGCATGGTCAACAGCAGCCGATACCCCCTCGCCGCGGCCACGAATGCCAGAGCTATGCCCGTGTTCCCGCTGGTTGGCTCGATTATCAGCGTCTTGGCGTGGATATTGCCATCCCGCTCGCCGGCATTGATCATGGAAACGCCAATGCGGTCCTTGACCGACGTAAGTGGATTGAGGCTCTCGAGTTTGGCCAGCACCCGGGCGCCGCCTCGGATGAGCTTGTTGACTCTCACCAGTGGCGTGTTGCCCACCGCACTCGTGACATCGTCGAAGATGCTTGCCATGGCCTCTCTCCCGAAAACCGCATGCCTGGCAGGCTACACCGGCCGCCAAATCGACCGAAGAAACTCCCGTCGGCAGTTCTTCACTAACTCCATGCACTTAGTGTATATTACTCGTTTGGCATAGTCAACTAGAATCATGATGAATGTGATTTTTATGTATGGGCCTTTTTTAGAAGCACTTATGCTTAATACACAGCCCCGTATGGTAAATTTCCCGGTTGCATGGGCTGGCTTGGTAGCGCATACTTACAGTGTGTCGCAACTGGCGGGGCGGAAGGAGCGGCTTTGTGAATCTATCGCAGAAATGCCAATACGCAGTTCGGGCGATCCTGGAACTCGCCAAGCGCTATGGCCAGGGCCCGGTAACCGCCAGCGAGATCGCATCCAGCCAGGTCATTCCGCAGCGGTTTCTCGAGGTTATCCTCAACGAGCTCAAGCCGACGGGCCTGATACAGTCGCGCCGCGGCGTGCAGGGCGGGTATTTCCTGGCCGGCCAGCCCAAGGGCATCACCATCGGACAGGTGATCCGCCTGATCGACGGCCCGCTCGAACCCGTCCGCTGCGTCGGAGATCATAACAAGCCCTCGTGCCCCCTCAGAGACCGCTGCGCCCTGATAGAACTCTGGACCGCGGCCCGCAAGGCCGTCGAGGAAGTCTACGACGGCACGAACTTCCAGGACCTCGTCGAACGAGAGCACCAACTAGACCGCCGAGCCGCCGTAGACTACTGCATCTGACGGATCGGAAAAGAAGGTCTTAGGTCATAGCTCTTAGGTCTTAGGGCGGCAGAGCCCCAAACATCGGTGTTGGCATCTGTGTCCTTGGCGGCGGGGGGGGGTTCTCCAGTACAGTCCATCTTCTACGCTCGTCGGTCCTCGGTCGTCAGGGATTCGCGGATGATGCCGGCCCAGCGAGCCAATTCCATCGGCCTGAGCAGTCGCAACGCAAACGCTGCCGCCAGCCAGGCCGGCAGGGCCAACCATGCGCCGTATGGCAGCATGTGCAGCGCCGCCAGCATTGCCAGCATCGCGCCGGTGGCCGCGAAGGCCCAGGCACCTAGTCCAGCCACCCGGCCGCGGGCGGCGAGCATCTTGACCAAGACCGTGATGAGCGAGCCGGCGAGAATCGCCCAGGCCGCGCCTAAGGGTCCGTGGGCGCCGATCGCCCACCAGCCGACCGCCAGCATGATCGCGTACCGGACCGCCTCCAGCACCGCCACGATGCCCACGTGGTGCATCGCCTTAAGGACCTGGTCCAGCGGCATGGCGTAGCTGTCGACGGCGGCGAAGGCGATAAGGACCAGCAGCGTGTCGATCCCCACGGCGTAGGCCGGGCCGTACACGGCTTTCAGCACCGCGGCCCCGGCCGTGACCGCGCCGGCAAACAGCAGCGTGCTGACCGTACCCAGCAGGCGGGCGGACTGGCGCAGAATGTCGCCCGTCTGGCTGTGGTCGGCGTGCGATGCGTCGATGTGGGCCACACGCGGCAGTATCGCGCCCGAGATCGGCCCGGAAATCAGACGCACTATCATCGCCAGGGAAAAGCACACCTGGAATATGCTGAGGTCTTTTTGCGGCCCCCAGGCGCCGAGGAGCATCTGGGCCGCGAACGGCAGGCAAAAAATTCCCAGGAACGGCACGTAATACGGCAGGGCCTCGCGGGCCGGAGCGAGCAGGTCGGCCGGGCGGACGGCTGAGAGCCTGACGGCCGCGCCCGCTCGCCGGGCCAGTACGCGGACGCGCCACGCCGCGACGATCAGGGCTAGCGCGTAGCATCCGGCCCACGCGGCAAGGATCCATATGACCGGCGCGCCGGCCAGCCAGCCGACCAGGACGACCACCAGCCTGGCCAGCTCCGCCACGGGCAGCATCAGAAGCGTTTCCCGCATGGCCTCGAAGCCGACGGCGACCATCGCGCAGGCCCGCAGGGCCGTCAGACTCAGTACCCAGGCCGCGGCGATGCGAATTTCTCCCGGCCCGACACCCACGCAGAGGTCCGAGATCGGACCGGCCAGCGCCAGCAAGGCCGCGGCGGCGATGACTCCCAGCAGAACCTGAAGCGACATCCACGTGGCGACGGTTCGGCCAAGGGCCGCGTCGCCCGAGGCTCGCAGCCGCGCGATGGACCGGGCGGCCGCGGCGCTGGCGATGCCGAAGTCGCAAAGCCCCACCGCGATCCAAGCGGTCGCGAATATCCACACCACCCCGCCGTGGATCGTCGGCCCGTAAACGCGAATCATCGCCAGGTTCACCAGGAACATGCAGGCATTGGCGGCCAGGCCCGCAAGCAGCAGGTAGGTGATTCCCGAAGCGAGCGCCCGCCCGCTGGCCTGGCGATCGGGCAAATGTTTTGGACTGTCCGTCATGGGGTTTCGATTGTTTCCGTTGGCCGGTTCCGGGCTCGTCGCCGCCTCGCCGCGTCGCCGACGCCGGGCAAGTATGCTCGCCCGCGCGGGCAAAATCAATCGCGGGCTCGGGGTTCTCCCCCCGCTGGCCTTGGTGGTCCGGTGGGCCGAAGAGAATCAGACCATGGTGCCCAAGGGCCATGAACCGCGACTGGTCGCACCGCAAATGTTCCAGCCGCTCGATTATCGCACGGAGGATGACGCCGGGGCATAGTCACGAGCGTGGTCGCAAATCGCAGAATCCGCATTGACATCCTGACGGTGAGGAATACAATATGGCTATGCAGTGCAACTCACCCGCTTCGCACGGCTCGCGAGAGCAGCGGAGCCGGTGCCGGCATGAGCCTGCCGGCCCGCATTAGTGAGGGCAAGGGCGTTTCTCGCTCACTCGCACCTGCCTGATGGCCGCCCGGCCGAGATGTTTTCGTTTGCGCTCGAGAGGAGCAGTCCGCGCTGCTCGCGGTGGTCGATGGGGACGGATGATCACGCTCGGGTCCTTTAGCCCCCCGAAGGAAGTTGCGGCCCTGCGCTTGCGCTCTGCAAGCCGGTGGCCGCAAAGGAAGCGAAGGAGCAGAGCTATGAAAGGGATCAAATTTTCACAGGCTATCGTTGCGATGTTTGTCATGGTACTGGCTACGACTTCTGCTTGGGCGGCCTACGATGTGGGGTTCACCTGGAACATATTCGATGACTGGACTCCCGGCACGACGGACGGCAGTTCGGCGGGCAACCCGATGCCCGACGCGGCAGGCAACCCGACATGGAGTTGCGAGTACATTGCAGGCGTTCCAGCCGGCAGCGGGCTGGACTCCAACAATCCGTGGTACGAATTGCCCTCCTCCGGCCTGATGGTCTGGGACAGTCATTACGGGGCTGGGCAGTGGATGTTGCCAAATGACACCCCGCCGTCGAATTCGTATACGGGCATGTGGCACGTCTGCAACGATCAATCGTATGGCGGCGATCACTATGCAAACGTCCCGCTACGGAGATGGCAGAACCCATCGGATGAGACGCTGGCGGTATCTCTGAGCGGCGGTCCTGATTTCGCGGGAGTGATCCACGCGTTGCCGACAGGCACCATCCTGGACCTGGTGATCGCGCGGACGGATGCTTCCAACGGCGATTCGGTGCATTTGCTCTACAGCGAGACGGTCGTCAAGACGGCCAGCGAGGGGGAGGATCAGTCGTTTCCCCTGACGGGGCTGGACATCGACAACCTCGTCCTGGATCCGGGCGATGATATCATTTTCACCGCCAGATCTCGGACGAGAATAACAGGCTACGCCTGGGCGTCCGCCGGGTTAGTTGATGACGTCAACATCACCGTCGTGCCCGAACCGGCGACGCTGTCGATGTTAGCCCTGGGCGGGCTGGCTATGCTGCGGCGAAGGCGAGCAAGCAGGTGAAATCTTTGCAGCATTAGGATAGCAGGTCGTTCGTCAGCGGTGTGCCGCGGGGAATGTCACGGGCGGCGCGGCGCCCCAGAACACGGCACAGTTCGCTTGGCGGCAGGCCGTAGCCGGGGCGAATGGAGCGGACGTTTTCCTTCGTGAGGACCTGCCCGGCCTTTGTGTCTCGGACGACGAACAACGACCGCCTGAACGCCCTGCTGGCCGCCTCGCGCTCGGTCAGTTTGTAGCTGACGCGGCCGATGGCCTCCTGGGCGTCGCGGACGGCGGTGACCATGGCGGCAAACTCCGCGGGCTCCAGGGAAAAGGCGCTGTCGGGTCCGCCGTCGGCGCGCGAGAGGGTCAGGTGTTTTTCGATGATGCACGCCCCCATGGCCACGGCTGCCACTGGCGCCGCGATGCCAAGCGTGTGGTCCGAAAGGCCCGCAACCACGTCGAACTTCTTGGCCAAATGGGCGATAGTGCGGAGGTTCATGTCTTCGGGCGCGGCCGGGTATGCGCTGGTGCATTTGAGCAGGGCGATCTGGTCGGCCCCGGCGGCCCGTGCGGCGGCGACGGCCTGGTCGATCTCTTCCAGGCTTGCCATGCCCACCGACAGGATCATCGGTTTGCCCGTACGCGCAATCCGCTCGATCAGCGGTATGTCCACCAACTCGAACGACGCCACCTTGTAAGCCGGCACGGACATCTGTTCGAGGAACTCCACAGCCGAGAAATCGAAAGGTGTTGAAAACAAATGCATCCCCAACTCTTTGGCCAGAATCTTGAGCTTGGGCTGCCAGTCCCATGGGGTGTAGGCCTCGCCGTATAGCTCATAGAGGGTTCGACCCTCCCAAGGCGTTCCCTTGCCGATGCGGAACTCGGGCCGATCGCAGTCGATGGTAAGCGTGTCCGGCGTATAAGTCTGGAGCTTGATTGCGTCCACCCCGGCTTTGCTGGCGGCCTGGAGGATTTTCACGGCGCGGTCAAAGTCTTGCCCGTGATTGGCGGACATCTCGGCGATGACGTACACCGGCCTGCCCGGGCCGATTAACCTATCGGCGATCCGGATGGCCGGGGGGGCAGTCTCCCGGCACGGCTCGGAATGCGCCGGCGCCGTCGATCCTCCAGCCTGCGAGGCCAATTGTTGTTCGGTCAGCAACTCAAGGCGTAGGTATGTGCGCGTGCCGTCGGCCTCGACATACGCCCCCCCATGCGGTGGGAACGTTCGGGCCCGCAGCACGTCTATCATGTCCCGCGCAACATACGAGGCGTCTGGATCTATGCGATCTATGCGGTCGAGGTCGCGCATCTTGTGCTCCGTGCCGGCCTGGGGGTCCTGTCTGATTCGCCGGCAGGTTCCGGCGCGGAGAGCGGGCCAGGAATTCTGGAACAGATCAACGCATTTGTCTTCCAATCGGCGGTAGAGCGTCTGGCCGGTGTCCGTTGCCAGAACCTCCACCGCTTCCTGGGCGACGATATCGCCGGTGTCCACTCCGGAGTCAATGTAATGCAGCGTAACGCCCGCAGGCGTCCGGTCTACTATGCTCCAAACATTGGGGTTCGCGCCGCGATTGTACGGTAGCTGGGCCGGATGCAGGTTCAGGCAGCCTTTGGGAAACAGATCGAGAAACGCCGGGCGAACGATGTACCCGAAGAAAACGGATACGGCGATATCGGCTCCCAATTCGGCGATTCGAGACAGCACGGCCTGGTCATTCAAGTGGTCGGCCTGGAAGATTCTCTCGGCCGGCAGATCAACGGCCGAGAGAATCTCTTTGCCGCACTTCTGCCGCCGCCTAGGGTGCATGACCAAGCCGACGACCTCGTCCTCGGTCTGATCGCTCAGCCACTTGAGCACCTGCCAGCCCACGCGGTTGTTG
>JAUWQU010000479.1 GCA_030610965.1 Phycisphaerae bacterium | reverse complement strand
ATCCACGGGAGCATCGCGAACGTCGCGGTGTGGTGGACGAGCGTGGGTTTGCCCCACAGGCCCCGCGCGGCAGGGAACGGCGGGCGAAGCCGCGGCATGCCGCGGTTGCCCTCGATGCTCGCCAACAGGGCCGTCTCCTCGCCGCAGACGAAGGCCCCGGCGCCTTCCATTATTTTCAGGTCCAGCGAAAAGCCCGTGGAGAGGATGTTCTCGCCCAGCAGGCCCATCCGGCGGCACTGCTCGAGCGCCTCTCGCATTAGCTTGACGGCCAGCGGGTACTCGGCGCGGATGTAGAAGTAGCCCTCGCTCGCGCCGACGGCATAGGCGCCGATGATGACGCCCTCGATCACGCGGTAGGGGCAGCTCTCGAATAGCATGCGGTCCATGAACGCGCCGGGGTCGCCCTCGTCGCCGTTGCAGACGACGTACTTCAGGTCGCCGGGAACGTTCCGGACGATTTTCCACTTGGGCCCCGTCGGGAAGCCCGCGCCGCCGCGCCCGCGACAGCCGCTGGCGGTCACCTGGTCGATTATCTCATCAGGCGACATCCGCGTGAGGCACTTTCGCAGTGCCTCGAAGCCGCCGCGGCGGGCGTACTCGTCGACGTCCGTCGGGTCCATCACGTCGCTGTGCTCGGTGGCCACGTGAACCTGTGGGGCGAGGAACGCGGCCACCGGCGGGTCTCGCACCTCGATGCCGAGCTGCGTCACCGGCTGCCACGTCTCGTCGGTCAGCAGGTTCTCGACCAGCCGCGACGCCGTCGAGCCGATCCGCCGCAGCAGGCCTTGCGGGGGGAAATGCCGCTGGACGATCCGCCGGGCGTCGGGCGCCTGGACGTGGGCGTAAAGCGTGGACTGCCCGTCCGGGCGGACCACCTCCACGAGCGGACTCTGGTGGCACATGAATACGCAGCCGACGCGCTTGACCGTGACCGGCGCGCCGCTGGTGGCCACCGCGTCCTGGAGAGCCTGCTGGACCTTCGCGCTTCCGGCGGCCTGACAGCACGAGTCCAAGCTGATGCGGATCTCGCCGAGGGAGCGTCCGTCGGCCGCGATGGCGACTTGCTTGGGGTGCCTGGTGCCCGCGGCCTTGCGACGGGCGAAGTCGGCCAGCATCTGCTCGACGCTTTCGGGCGTGAGATGGCCGTAGGTCGCGTCGTCTATACGCGCCACCGGCGCCAGCGTGCAGCAGCCCATGCACGCGACACGCTGGACGGTGAAGCGTCCGCGGGGATCGGTGTCATCGCCGTCAGGGATGTCCAGGTGCTGGAGAAGCGCGTCAAGCACCTGCTGGGCGCCCTTGATGTGGCAGGCCGTGCCGATGCAAACATGGACCAGGTGCTCGCCGACGGGCGTGTGGCGGAACTGGTCGTAGAACGTCGAGACGCCCGCGATGTCGGCCGGGGTGATCTCGCTGATCTGGCCGACCCGTTCGAGGGCCTCGGGCGGCAGGTAGCGGTAGTGCTCCTGGATCGCCTGGAGGATTGCGATGAGCCCCTTGCGCTGAGGCCCGATGCGGGCGATTGTCTTGTCAACGTGTGTAAGGTCGATGTCAGCCATGTCTTTTACTACTCGGATTCCTCATGCTCATCGCCGTCTTCGCCGGCGGGTCGGCTCGTCGGGGCCGACTGCGCTCCGGCGGCTATGCAGAAGAGGTTCTTGCTGCCGCGCAGGTATATCCGCCCATCCTGGAAGGCCGGCGAGGCGTACGCGCCCTCGCCCAGCGGGTTCGTGTGGAGCAGATTGAACTTGCCGCCGGCCTCGCAGACGAACGTGTGCCCCTTGATGCCCAGCAGCCAGAGCTTGCCCGCGCAGAGCGACGGCGAGGCGTTGAAGACCTTGTCCAGTTCCTTCTCGTAGGCGACTTTGCCGGTCTTTGCGTCGAAGCACGTCAGCTTTCCGCCGGTCTCGATCGTCCAGAGCAGCTTGCCGTCGGTAAGCGGGCTGGTGAGGTCTGTCAGGCCCTTGTCGGACTTCCAGAGCAAATTGGCCTCCGTCACGTCGCCGGACCCGTCGGCCCGGACGGCGGCGAGGTAGTTCTCGGCGCAGATCGAGTACGCGACGCCGTCGGCGTAGACGGGCGTCGAGGCGACGTCGCCGCCTTCGAGTGTTTTGGCCCGCCACAACTCCGAGCCCGTGGCGGGGTCGTAGGAGATCATCCATGGGTTGGCGGCCGTGATGATCTGGTCGGCCTGTCCGACTCGCACGACGGCCGGCGTTGCCCATGACGCCGACACGCTCCGGCGCTGCTGCCAGACAATCCGCCCGGTCCTGGCATCGAAGGCGAAGATCTTGGACATGTAGTCTTCCAGCGAGCCTTGGTCCCACAGCACGATAAGCAGGTTGCGGTACATCACCAGCGACGAGCCGTGGCTGTACGGGTTGTTGGGCTGGCCAAGGGCCTTTGCCCAGATCACCTTGCCGTCGTGGCCCAGGCAGGCCAGGTCGCCGTTGGCGAAGATCGCGAAGACGTGCAGGTCGTCGACAACCGGCGTCGAGGCCGCGTAGCCGGTGTCCTCGTACGGTTCCTTCATCCTGGCGGGGCTGCCGGGGAGGTCCTTGATCGGCGTCACCCAGAGCGGGCCCCCCGTGTCGGCATCGTAGCAGAGGACCTCGCGCTTATCCTTCGAGCCGCCGGTCAGGAAGACCTTCTTGCCCCAGATGACCGGCGAGCTCTTGCCCGGTGTGGGAACCGGTGAGCGCCAAAGGATGTTCCGCCCGGCCGGGGCGTCCCAAGTCAGCGGCACGTTGTCAAACGCGCCGTGACCTTGGCTGCCGGGGCCGCGGAACTGCGTCCAGTATTTCGCCACCAGCGCCGCATCCGCCACGTGCGGCGGCGGCAGCGGGACGGTGGTCATGCGGATGTACGCCTCGATGGCCGCCGGTGTAAGCGCGCCCGCGGCGAGCAGAGCCGTCACGGCCGCCACTGCCCAGCGCCTCCCGCGGGTCCGTCGCAACTCGCCCTGGAAGTCCGGTTGCTTTGGGCCGGGCCTCGGGCGCACCGGCCGAAGCGCAAGCGCGGCCTTGGTCGCCGCGACGAAAACCACGAGGCATCCCAGCAGCACCCAGTTGCCGTGGCGGGCAAGCGTCAGGTGTGAGAAGTACCGCTGCCTCAGGTCGAGGTCGAGTTGGCGGATCTTTTCGGCCAGGGGCTGGTTCTTGGGGTTCTGGGCGAACTGGCTCTTTAGCTGCGCCAGTTCGGATGTGGCCAGGAAGTCCTTTCCTCTCACGGAAGGCTGGCCCAGCACGAGCACCGTTACCGCGACGACAGCCAGCAGCGCCGCGGCGGCCGCGGTGGCAAAGCCGATAGCTCGCCAGGTCTCCGTGGCCTTGGCGGCGGCGGGGATGTCGGTCTGTTGCTGATCGCTCATGTCAGGCGAGGTTCTGCTTCCTGGTTGAAGGTAACTTTGGTTCCGGCTCGCTTGGCCTGTTCGACGGGGCAACTCGCGAAGCACCGCCCGCAGGCGATGCAGGATGCGTCGTCGGGTTCGTAGTCGCTTCGGCTTCGCCGGAGGGACAGGCCCACGAGCTTCAGGCCGACGACCAGGCCCACGAACGCGCCGAACAGGTGCGCCCCGCCGATGCCCACGCCCAGCGGCCTGATCAGGCCGGTGAAGTGCGACTCGACCTCTTCGGCCTCGGCGTAAAGGCTCTCGGCCGACTCGCCGGTTGCGCGAAACGCCTCGCTGGCATCGGTTGTGCCCTCGACGGCGCCGGCGTTTTCCAGGCGGACGCGGTCGGCCAGCCCCACCGTCGCGTGCAGCCGGGCCATTGTCGCTCCGAGCATCCCGCCCAGCATGCCGCCGCCGATAATAAGCACCGGCAGCAGCGCCAGCGTCACCGCCAGCGAACCTTTGCCCGCCAGCCGCAACTGCGGGCCGGCCTGCGGCGTGGGCGCGCGGATGGCGTTGACGGGGCAACTGTCCTCGCACAGCCGGCACTGGATACACTCGGCCGGGGTGATCGTCACGCGCTTCGGGGCGAATCGCGACATGAGGCCCAGCAGCGCCCCGTACGGGCAGAAGTACCGGCAGTACGGCCTGGCTACGAACACGCCGACAAGCAGGAAGCTCGCGGTGAGTATCAGCACGTCAAGCCGGCCGCTCAGGGCCGCGGGGTTGAGTTCCGGGTCGCCGCGGGCGAGCCCCTCGAAGATCTTACCCAGCGGCACGAGGCGGAAGATCGACACGAACGGGTCGTAACGGCAGATGATCATCGCGCTGCCGGTGACGGCGAACAGCACGGCCGCGGCA
>JAUWQU010000062.1 GCA_030610965.1 Phycisphaerae bacterium | reverse complement strand
GACCATGAACTGCCTGCGATACCGTTGCAGGTCCTGGTTGACCTGGACCACGTATTGCTTAAGGGCACGTTCCTTGGCCATCGGGCCCATCACCATGGCCGCCCCTGGGCAGTGCCGCGAGTTGACCCGGTTGCCCCCCGGCCGAAGGACGACCCGAAGCTGGTGGGAAAACTGCTCGGCGAAGTTCTTGGCGTACCACCCGGCCGTCCATTCGCCGCCTCGGCCTCGCATAAGCCCTTCGTCGCCGAAAAACCTCTTGGCAGTCAGGCGGCTCTGGCTGACAGTCTTGCCATTTACCTGGAAGGCATACTCCGTTGGCGGGTAATGGCTGCGGAAGTCATGCGTAAGCCAGACCCACGCGACGGCCGAGGCGGGGCCCGGGGCGACAATCGTTATCTTTTCGGCAGTTCCGCTGACGGTCGGGCCCACGTAGTCGCCGGTCAGGGCGTCGGGACAGCTCCGCGCGTCGCCATGGCCCCGCCAATGGTTGGCCCACACCCAGGCCGGGGTATCGTTGGTCGCCGGGGCAAAGCCCGGCCAGCAAATCTGCCTTGTCGGGCCGAAGTCGAGCAGCGAGCACTGGTCCGGCGCCGCGGAGGCAGGCTCGGCCCGAACGTAGTCGATCGTTACCGCCTCCGGGCCGGGATTCGTCACGCTGACCGAAACCAGCGTGCCGGGCCACTCGCCGGTAACCCGACCGGCAAAACACGACACCGGCAGCGACAAGGTATCCGAACCGGGCTGGACGTGACCGACCGCCCGGTAGATGCTTCCCCCATTGGCTTTCAGAAAACTGAGGATGATCGGCTGAACCAGCGGTTGGGTGGTCAGGCTGTCCAGGCGAATCCAGGGCGTCGCATTGGGGTCCAGCCCGGCCAAGTTGACCACAACCGACGCGCCCGCGCGGAGCATCGCCGCCCCCTGGCCGTGGGTCACCCCCTTGCCCTGCCCAACGGGCAGGACGGCCCCATCGGCCTGGAGAGACTCGAAATCCTCCAGCACGAGCGTCTCGGCCGACATGGCCGGGGCCCATGCGGCGCAGACGACGATTACGGCAAGGCCGAGCCGCCCGAGCGGCAGCGGCACGGATATCGGCAAGCAGCCGCAGGCAATTCGCTTCATGATCCTATCTGGCCTCCCATATCGGCCGGAGTTGAGGATTCGGTTTCCACCAGAAACTTTCTCGACAGAACCAGTGCCCGGAAAGAACGTAGAATATAGTATACCGGCGTGTGAAACGCCCGATGGAATGAAAAAGCGGTCCACCTGTCGGTTGACTTCGCTTCTGGGAACGACCTTTCCGACCCATGTCGGCCCGGCGGAGTCTGCCTGCGAGGGTCAATTAATCGTTCTCGGGCCGGTTGTTTATACTATACTGGGTTTAGAGGGTATATGCCATGATTCGAGGATTAAGGCGTCGAAGAGGCGTTGGTTTCGCGATAACGTGCCGGGCGTTGGCGGTCGTCTTGTGCTGGGCGGCCGTGGCTGGGGCTCAAGGCCGCAATCGTGTCGCACTTAGCTCGCCGGGCCAACTTTCAAGAATTGGCGAGCGCACGTCCGTGGACACGTTTCAGCAATACTCCTCCGGCCTTGGCGCCTTGGGCGGCGGCAGTTCGGCGCCTCTTGGCGGCGGCGGCGTGCTTCAGAGTTCGATAGGCACCGGGGGGGCGAACTATCTGCCGTCCGGCAGATCGTCCAACCCGCTGAGCGTGTCGGGCAGTTCGGGCGTATCGGCCCTCAACCAGGCCCTCACGGGCAGGCTGGGCGGTGGCGGCTTGTCGCGCCCTGCCCGGTCCACCAGCCGCGGCGGCGGATCGTACTCCCGGTATATCGGCGGCAGTCGCATGCTGGGCAACATTCGGGCGGTGGCGCCGGGGGTGCGCACTTGGACCTCCCCCTCGCAGTTGGTCACTCGCTCTGTCTTCCAGGGCCTGACCAACCCGCAGTTCATTCGCCCTGTTTACGGGGACCTTACCGACCCGCTGAGCTTTGACAGGCTGACCGGCCTGGCGCTCCCGAAATCTTCGACGGCTGACAACCCCCTGATAACGCCGTTGCTCCCGCAGGCTCTAAGGCCGCCGGATATCCCCATGGTGCTTGACGATGCCGGCGGATTGGGCATAGGCTCGGCGCTGGCCCAAGGCGGCCCGACAGCCTTCGGGATAGCCAGGGCCTTCGTCCTGGAGTTGGAAGAGGCGTCGTCGTCGTTTCTGCAGCAGAAAGGCCAGCCGATCACGTCGCTGGTGCCGAAGAATGAGGGCCTCTATCGAAGGTACATGGTCAGGGGCGACCGCGCGTTCAGGCAGGGCAACTACCGCGAGGCGTACGCCGGCTTCCAGATAGCCAACGACCTGGGAGGCCACGACCCGGAAAGCTACGTCTGCCTGGTTCACACGGAGTTCGCGCTGTCGGCCTACAGCTATGCCAAGGCCTGCTACTTCCTCGAACAGGCGCTGCGATACATGCCGGAATTGCCTCTTGCGAACATCCGGCCGCGAGGCTTCTACGACAACGAGGCAAAGTACGCCCAGCAATTGGTGGCCCTGGTCGATCATACCGAGAAGCGCCCCAGCGACCACGAGGCGATCCTGCTTCTGGCCTACTTCCGCTGGTTCGAGGACAAGCGAGACGTGGCGGGCACCCAGAAGCTGCTGTCGGAGGCCCTGGCGGCGGGCCTGGCCAAGAAAGACCCGTTGCTGATCGACGCGGTGGAGACGTTCTGGCGCGGCATAGTCGCCAGCGGGGCCGCAACCGGCGAACTGGTGCCGAAGCCCCGCGAGGCCCCTGAAGCCATTGCCGCGGAGTGAGTAACGTCTCGGCCATCGGTTTTTCGCGGTGCTGGGCACTTCCCGCGGAGCGGGCTCGAAAGCCCCGCAACTCCCGAACTGCAGAAGTAGCCCGTGTTGGCCGCCAGCAGACCCTCCAATTGCTTGTTGGGGTATTCCTTCTTTTCGAGGGCCTTGATTTGGGCGTCGAGGTCGGTGATTTCCTTCTTCGGCGCCCGCTGACGCAGCCGGCGCAGCAGATAATCGAGCGTCGTTTTGTACTCGGTGAAGACGACGGGCCGCTCGTCAGGTGACCAACGGCCAGAGGGGTCGACGAGGTCGTCTATCAGCTTGCACAGGGCATCGAAGCGCGCGTCCGCGTTGGGATTCTGTGCGATAATTTCGCCATCGAGCGATATGCCGACCCCCTGAGCCGCGACATCGATCGCGGTGATTTCGTCGCGCACGTCGTCCGCCAGGGCCTTCATCCAGGCACTAATTACTCAACCAGCAACCCCTACTGCTCCACATACTCAATACCAAGCGCTTTCATTCTTCGCCAAAGCGTGGATTTGTCTATTTGCAAAGCCTCGGCCGTTTTCCCCCGGTGGCCGCTGCAAACCCGCAGCATTTGTGTGATCAACTGCCGCTGCTTCTCCTTCGGCAATCTGCGAAGGGGCGCCGCGGCCGCTTCGCGCGCGAATTCAGGCTTCGGTGATGAAGACACGCCGAGAACACGAGGCGGCAGGCACTCATCGCAAATCTCATCTCCCCTACATAGCGCGTAGGCATGCTCCACAATGTTGCGTAGTTCACGAACATTTCCTGGGTACGAATACCTCATGAGGCAGCTCATCGCCGTATGCGACACGCGACTGACACTGCGGCTCGTTTGGGTGTTAAGCGCCTCAATGAAATGCTCCAGCAAAAGAGGGATGTCTCCGGTCCGTTCCGCCAAAGGAGGCAAATAGAACTCGATCACATTTAGCCGGTAGTACAGATCTGAACGAAAGTCTCCTGATTTCAGCATCGCCTGCACATCCCGGTTTGTCGTTGCGACAATGCGGACATCGGCCTTGATGGATTTCGTGCCTCCCAGCGGTTCGTACTGTCGTTCTTCCAGCACCCGCAAAAGCTTGACCTGCATGGCTGGTGAAACATCTCCGATCTCGTCTAATAGCAACGTGCCCTTCCCCGCGCGCGCGAAGCGACCTTGCTTGTCCTCCTTTGCATCCGTAAAAGCGCCTCTCTTATACCCGAATAGCTCAGACTCCAACAGTGTATCAGGAAAAGCTCCGCAGTTGATCGCCAGGAATGGCCCCTCGCGGCGGCGACTGGCGGAGTGAATGGCCCTTGCGAGCAGTTCTTTTCCGACCCCCGTGGGGCCGGTAATCAGCACCGATGCGTCGCTTTCTGCCACACTGGGCAGTATTTGCAGTATGCGCTGTATGCGCCTATCTTTGGTGACGATACCGGCATGGGTGTATTTCTGCCGCAATTCGCGCCGGAGCAGTTCAGTGGCCCGGTTATCCTGAAGAATGAGCACAACTCCTGTTATCGTTTCAGCAACGTCCAATACAGGAGCGGCGTTCACAACAACCGGGATGCCCTCGCCACGGCGATTCACAATGTGAGCCTTCCTGCCGCTTATCGTCTTGCCCGACTCCATTACCGTGGCAATCGTCGCATACAATTCGCCGGCATCAGCAGAAAAGACGTCCTTCACACATCTCCCGATTGCATCCCGCGTACTCACGCCCGTTAGGAGTTCTGCCTGACCATTAAGGCACCGGATTCGCCATTGTAAGTCCACAGCGCACACCGCTTCCGATAATGATTGCAGAATAGACTTGTATGGCTCTGCCGGCATAGCTCGCCTCTCCAAGGTGGTTGCATTCTATTGCGCGCGGCTCCGACACCGAATCGACGTTCCCACAGCTTGCGCGTCAATTGCAAAACAATACATCGGCTCCCACAACCACACCTATTGCAAATGCACTCTATCACGGCATCGCAAACATTGCAAGTGCAATGCAAGTGCAATGCCGGGCTCAGCTCGCACGTGATAGCTAAACAACGGAGGCACAATGCCTTACGCCCATATTGTGTCAGTGGTACGCGATTTGCTGTCTCCAAGTTGACGAGATGGTTTCGTGTCTGCGAGGCATTGGCCCTGAGAGGCAGTTGGCCTACAGCACAGTGGAAGGCAGCAATGTTCGATTCTTTTATTTACGAATCCGACAACTTCAAGAAGGAGCTTTCGAGCAGCGCCCACCATGCCGGAGAGGTAAGCTTTCTGCGTTCAATTACCAAGCCCGGAATGCAGGTTATGGAAATCGGCGCGAATACGGGTGTCACTGTGGTGGCGATTGCCAAGGCCATTGGCGACACCGGGCATCTGTACGCCTTCGAGCCTGTGCGTGAACATTATACAGCACTTATGGCTAATCTCTCTCGTAATGCGATCAGCAATGTAAGCGCCTACAACTTGGCGGTAAGTAACAACACCGGACGTATTGCGTTCTACAAACGCCAGGGAGGAGCCAGCGGCCTGGCTCCAGCCACAGGCGGCGAGATGCTTTGGGTGGAAGCCACGACCATCAGTGAATTCCTTATAGTTGAGCAGATCGACAGAGTCCACCTTGTGAACCTCGACTGCGAGGGCAGCGAACTACTCGTCCTGCAGGGCGCACGAATTGCCCTGGAAAAACACGCCCCTCACATTTTCTGCGAGATTCACCATGGGTATCTTGACGAGCTCGGGCAGTCAGCAGACGAGCTCATCAACTATCTGAGCGATTTGGGCTATAGCGTTCGACTCCTCCAAGTAGAGGATCTTGAGGCAGAGGTCAGCCACGACACCTGCTCACACATATACGCAACAAAGACGAACCCCCATACCTGTTAGAGGATAGCAAAGATGACAACAACGAGACAGTCCGAAACACTACCCGACAGCACGTTTGGCACGAGGCCCATAGCGAATGTCGGCATACGGAAGCCGCCCGTCATCTTCGGGCTTGCTTGGCTTGTCGCGGCAGCAGGGCTAATGGTGTTGAGTGGATGCCAATCCATGCCTGGGCAGTCGCTCACGGTCCATCAAAGCAAGTACCAGGACATTGATCGGACATGTGAGGCACTTAAGGCGGCAATCGAGTCACAAGGCTTGCAGTGCCCGGCCATTCGTAACCTGAACAAAGCCATGGCCAAGCACGGCGTGCATCTCGACCGGCAGGTACGAGTCGTGGAGTTCTGCAAGGCGGATTATGCCCACGATATGCTGAAGGACAACCCCGAAGTGTGTGCGCTCATGCCATGCACTTTTGGCGTCTACGAAGGCAACAACGGAAGAGTTTACATTAGCAGCATGAACCAGCACTGGATGAGCCGGATGCCTGGCAGCGCGATTGAAAGAGTCATGGGTAAACAGGTTGCCCAGGATCAGGCGGACATTCTAAAAGCCGTGGGACTCCCTTAACAAGATCGCAACGTTTTCAACCTGAGAGGATATGCAGAGGCGATCCTTGGTGTGGGATGTACATCGCGGAATATGGCGGAAGGTAGCCATGTGATGCGGCAATCGAAGGAGATATTGTATGGCAACACATAGTGTGCAAGACCTAAATGAGGCAGATTTCCGGCAAGCCGTTTCAGTTGGTCTGACGCTTGTGGACTTCTGGGCGCCTTGGTGCAGCCCCTGCCGGATGATGGGGCCGGTGCTGCAAGAACTTCTGGAACGACATGCCGGTCTGACCGTGGCCAGAGTCAATGTCGATGAGGCCAAGGTCTTGGCCGCTCAATTTCATGTGCAGGCTATCCCGTTGTTGGTTCTCCTGAAGGATGGTCATGAACTTGACCGCTTCGTAGGGCTTCAGTCCGCCAGTTCGCTGACGCAGGCGATCGGGAAACATATGACGGGAATCACAAAACCCATGTGAGGATACTGCAAAGTGTCCGCAGCAACGTGATGGCCGGCACGAAACAGGCACATAGGCACTTCAGCAGATGAGGAATAAAGGATGATAATTGGACCGCGAATCACCGCATTGTCGCTGGCGCCCCCGAGGGTCGTGCTCCGTGCGATGGTAAGTCTGACGGTGGCCCTGGCGTTCGCCCCGGCGCTGCCGGGCTGCCTCCTGTTGGATCCCAAGGACCCATATGCCGAGATGCCGCAACGGGTGCTGAGCGAGTACGGCTTCGCCTCGAACCCAACAACCGCGCCTATCTCGCGCCCAACAACCCAGGCGGTGGAGGCGCCGATCACCCTGGCGAAAGCCGTGGAGATTGCGGTAGGCAACAATCCGGACCTGGCGGCGGCCAGCCACGGCATCGATGCATCCTGGGCGGAACGTGACATAGCCCTCGGCGCGGTTCTCCCGAAGATCAACCTGCAAGGGGGATACACTTCTTTTCGTGAGGAAAGGCTCATCAAGCCAAGGAGGCCCGGTACCCTTGAAGTGTTGGGGTTCTCCGATCAGCTTGTCACCGGAGATATCGTCCTTACTATGCCATTGTACACAGGTGGGCGGCTCAGAAGCGAGGTCAAAGCTGCTGAGCTAATCACACAGTCGGCAAAGCAGCAACTCGTTCGCAGTCGCACGGAACTGGTGTTCAACGTATCGAGTGTATTCTACTCGATGCTCGGCCACCAAGAAGTGATCAATTCGATGATGTTCTCACGGAAGGCCCTTCTGGAGCATCGCAAAACGGCGAAGCAAATGTTCGACGCTCAGAAGGCCGCGAAGGTCGATCTGCTGCGAACGGAGGTGAGGCTCGCGGACATTGAGCAGCAGGTTATCCGCTAACGGAATACCCTCAACATTAAGCGCTTCTACCTTGCCAGCCTGCTGGGATTGAGCAGGCAGGGCAAGCCCCTGCGCATTGAAGGCAAACTGGAGTTGGGTGATATTCCGGTTAGTCTCGGTGCGGGCCTTGCAACGGCACTTGCTAACAGGCAGGATTATCATTCCGCCAAATCGAAGATCGATGCCCAACAAAAGAACGTCGACATAGCACAAGCTCGGCGATTGCCGGAAGTCTCGTTTCGGGCGTCCTATGGAAACCAATGGGCCGCAGACTCGCATGATGAGAACGAAGTGGGGGAAGTCGGCGTCTTTGCGACGATACCGGTCTTTGAAGGCGGGCGGATTGAGGCAAGGATAAGACGAGAACGTAGTCGTTTAAGAGCGCAAAGAGAACGCTTGCGGGAGGTGGAGCTCCGGATTCGGCTTGAAGTGGAGACGGCGACCTCAAACATTGAATCCACTCGCGCAAGGGTCGGTGTGATGCAAAAGGCCGTCGAGCAGGCCAAAGAATCGCTGCGGATAGAGCGCGATAAATACGATTTGGGCAAGGGGGCCATTGTCGACGTCCTGGACGCCCAGGCGGCCCTGCTGAATTCGCAGACGAATTACTATCGGGCCCTGGCGGACTACAACACGGCGCTCGCTCAGTTCCGTCTGGCAGTAGGAGAAACACAATGATGCCGGGACGATACGCCGTTTCGTCAGCCCAATGCCATATTCCTCGTGTGTGTGTGAATAGCCACAGAGCCCTGGAAGCGTGGGCAGGGGCGTGTTGGCACATTGAGAAGACGTTGCGATTGAAGCGAAGTGTTTAGGTCATGGCCAGTTCGAACGGAGCATAATGGATGTTCAGTAAAGTTCTGATCGCCACCGATTCATCCCCTGCGTCTCTGGCCACCATCGGCTGTGCCAAGTCGCTGTATTTGCTTGGCGCCAGGGAATGCGTGCTGGCGCAATGTTTCCTGATTCGGGAGCATGTCGCGTTCCCGGATCAAATCAAAGCCCATATTGAAGCCACACTGGGCCGTCAGAAAAGGATTCTGGAGGCCCAGGGCCTGCACACGATCGTAGTGGCGGAGCCGGGTTGTCCCGCCAGGGAGATTCCTCGCATTGCGGCGGAGAAACAGTGCTCCCTGATTGTGATCGGCTCTCATGGCCATAATCTGGGATACGAGATGTTCCTGGGCGGTACCGCCGCTGAACTTCTTCACCAAGCGACACATCCCATTCTCATGATCCGCCTGAAGATAGATGAAGAGACCGGCCAAGCCGTAGTTGTGGGAAGGGCGCGAGATTTCAGACGCCACGTTCTCTACGCGACGGATTTCTCCGGTCACGCGGAGCGAGCATTCGACTATGTGAGCACGATTGTTGAGTGTGGCGCGCGCCGCGTTACCCTGCTTCACGTTCAGGATAAAGCCAGGCTGGGCACGCACCTCAAGGATAGCGTGGAGGCATTCAATAAGATTGATCGGGAACGACTCGAAGTATTAAGGGGGCGGTTGAAGGCTATCGGCAAGGCCCGGATCGATGTGGAGATCTCGTATGGTTCGCCCATCGAGGAGATACTGAAGCGAGCCAAGACAGGAAAGGCGAGCCTCGTAATCATGGGCAGCCGTGGCCGCGGATTTGTAAGCGAGCTGTTTCTGGGGAGCGTCAGTCACAACGTAGCACGTCACTCGGAAGCCCCGGTGTTGCTGATCGCCGACCAGCATAAGAATGCGCGAACAGCTAAAGGAAGGCAGTAGGAAAGAAATGATTATGAGTATGAGAATAAGACGCGTGTTGGCTGTCGCGGTTTGCGGGGTAGCGGTCATCGGTGTGATCGGGTGCGATTCGGGCAAAAAGGCGAAGGGCAAATCCAAGAAACCTCCGCGTGTTGAAACTGTCGCCGCGGAGACAATACGCATGGTAGAGCTTCTGGAGACGACGGGGAATGTTGTCGCCGTCACCACGGTAACGTTGGAGGCGACCGTGGAAGGCCCAATCTCTTTCTGCCCCTGGCGAGAGGGTGACCGCGTGGAGCGGGCCGGGCAGAGGCTGATTGAGGTCGATCGGCCGCTGTATCGTCAGGATGTTGCGGCGGCCGAGGCTGCCTTGGCTGTGGCGAAGGCCAAGCTGGCTGACCTCAAAGCCGGCGCGCGTCCCGAGGAGATCAGCCAGGCAAGGGAATCTGTCCGACACTTTCAAGATTGCACGGACTTCGCCAAGGCCGACTTGGACCGGATCAGGTCACTAGTCAAGAGCGGGTCGCTTCCCGCCGAGACCGTGGAGAAGGCCCGTGTCAGCTACGTGAAGTGCCATACTCAGCTTGAGGCGGGGAAAGAACAACTGGCCATGCTCGAAGCAGGACCGACTAAAACAGAGGTCGGTGTGGCTCAGGCCGTCGTTGATGAAGCGGCCGCGAAAGTAGGCCTCGTCCAGGCGAAACTCGATGAATGTCTGCTCAAGGCGCCCTT
>JAUWQU010000408.1 GCA_030610965.1 Phycisphaerae bacterium | reverse complement strand
TGAGCTTCGGCGACCTTTCGGCCGACTTCTCGAAATTCGCCAACATGGGCGACGTGAAGCTCGCCGAGTTTGCCTCGAACCCCTACACCGTGACCCAGCCGATGAAGAACCCCAACCGCTGGGACGACTGGATTCCGCGCGACACGCGGTTCAACGACCAGGCACTGATCTCGACGGATGTGGGCAAGTACCTTCCCAACGCATGGGGCCTTCACGACATGCACGGCAACGTGTGGGAATGGACGCGTTCGACGTACCGCCCGTACCCCTACGTCGCCGACAACGGCCGGGATGAGCCCGCCGCCGAGGGCGCCAAGGTCGTCCGCGGCGGCTCGTGGTACGACAGGCCCAAGCGATGCACATCCGCCTTCCGCCTGTACTACCGCCCCTACCAGCCAGTGTTCAACGTCGGCTTCCGCGTGGTGGCCGAAGAGGTGACGACGCCATGAGGCCGGATAATCCTCGCGTAGCGCAAGCACTTGTTGAGAAATGAACGCCCCAAGGCATTGCTCGGGCTTAAGCCGGCCCTTATTGAGCAAGAGGAGGGCTGACCGGACTCTTGGTCGCTCTGTCCAGTGTCTCTAGCGCACGAAATGCCAGATCGATCAAATCGGAAACCGCTACTACAACGGAATCGGAGTTAATTCCTTCGAGGGGAATCTGGCAGGATACGCCGAGCCACTCCGATTCTTCTTCCGCGTCCATGAAGATGAAAGCCCGCGCAAAACCCCAAGATGAGTTGATGATCAGCAAATCGCGATAAAAGTCCCTGCGCAGTCTTATCGACAGATCGTCCACACATCGTAAGAGCGCCCAGGCAACGAATGCCTCGTCAACCGCAACAGACACCTGGACGGGGCCATTGGGGGTGTCGAATGGCAAACTGTACGCATAGCCTTTGTCAGGGGTGACTTCCTTGGTGTATCTTAGCCTCGCACCACTCAGAAGACTTTCCAAGTCGAAGTTAGCCGGCATGGCTGAGTTCTCCCATTCTGTTAGGCCTTCGGAATCGGCCTCTGTTTCGGGGGGAGGTGGACGGGAACGGATTGCTGTCAACCTTCTCCTTTGGCTTGGCCCGGAAAGTCCCAGACCCAACAAGCAGGAAACCCGAAACACGGCGGGCCGCCGTAAGGTAATCCTGTCTCATACGGTTTCGCATAGGCCTACGAATCACCTGACGGCACCGCCCGACCTCCCGAGGCGGGAGGTGGTTTTGGGAGCCGAAAGCCTTGGCCTCCACAAGCTCCGCGATCCGCCTGATCGAACGGAGAAATGCGAGGCACGTGTTACCATCGACCTCCCTGAAGACCCCGTCGATAGTACGGACCGTGTAAGTGTCATCTCCGATATGCGTTATTCCCACAATGGCTGAATCGGCCCCAACAGCCTCTGCGATTCTCGGAAGATCGGTACGCACAATCTCCACACCGGGCTGTGAGTCCCAAGGACAAATCACAAGCACGTCCGATTCCGACGACAGAGAATCCGGCGGGATTATCCGCAATTCCACCGCCTCTCCCTCACGGACAAGCAATTCATCAAGTACGCTCATAATCGTTCTTCATCTTCCGGGTAGGCATGGGCATATGTGCCATTTGTGGACCGTACCACCTTCACCGCACACACGCGCCGACCGCGGCTCACGCCTACCGCCTTCTCATACACTTTAGTATACCCGGCGTTGGAGCCCAAGGCAGCATTGTTCTGTTCCAGTACCTCGCAGGTCATTGCCACAATCCTGCTCAAGGTTGTGCCGGGCAGGAATTTGGCACCATTCTTCTTGTCCGTTCGTCGGACGATCTCCTCTTGAGTCAGGCCGTCTAAATCGATGCGTTCATGCTTCAGGCGACGCTGAATCTGGATCCCGCTTTCCAGCGTATGCAGGATCCCGCCATCGCGGACCGATCTGAGTTTCCCTTCGTCAAGTTCCATGCCACAGGCATGTTATCGCTGCCGTTGCCGCCGTACAAGGCAGTACAAGAATACTATCGGCTCACCCCTTGCGGTAGTTGGGAAAATACTCCTGGAGCGGGCGGACGGTGTAGGCGCTGGCGGCTTGCTCGTTGGGCTCGGCGGCGGCGCGGAGGGCGGCTATGCCGGCCACGGCCGCGTGGGCAGCGGTCATGGTGGTGATCAGGGCAATGTTGTGGATGGTGGCCAGGGCGCGGATCTTGCCCTCGTCGGTGGTGGGCCCGCGACGCGTTGGGGTGTTGATCAGCAGGTCGATCTCGTCGTTGGTTATCATGTCGGCGACGTTGGGCCTGCCCTCGGCCAGCTTGGGCACCAACTGCACGCGGACCCCGGCGCCGCTGAGAAGCTTGTGCGTGCCGCTGGTGGACACGAGGCTGAAGCCCATGGCCGCGAGCTGCTGGCCGAGGCCGACGACCTGGGGTTTGTCGTCCTCGCAGACGCTCAGGAACACCGTGCCCTCGGTCGGCAGCTTCATTCCCGCGGCCACCTGGCCCTTTGCGAAGGCCACGCCGAAGCTCATGTCGATACCCATCACCTCGCCGGTGCTCCGCATCTCCGGACCGAGGATCACGTCCACTCCGGGGAACTTGGTGAACGGGAAGACGCTCTCTTTTACCGAAGTCTGCCGCGGGCGCGGCGCCTCGGCGACGCCGAGTTCGTCCATGCTGAGCCCGGCCATGATCTTGGCGGCGAGATTGGCCCACGGCACGCCGGTGGCCTTGGAGACGAACGGCACGGTCCGGCTGGCGCGAGGATTCACCTCGATGATGAACACCTCGCCGTCCTTGACGGCGAACTGGATATTCATAAGCCCGCGCACGCCCAGCCTCTCGGCCAGCAGGTGGGCCTGTCGCTTGATCTCGCCGACTACCTTTGCCGACAGGCTGAACGGCGGCAGGGCGCAGGCCGAGTCGCCCGAGTGAACGCCGGCCTGCTCGATGTGCTCCATCACGCCGCAGACGACGGCACGGGGGTTCTTCTGGCGAGCGGAGTCCGGGCGCGGGCCGTAATCGGCGATGCAGTCGACGTCCACTTCGGTGGCATTGTCCAGGAACTTGTCGACCAGGATCGGGTGGTCCCGCCCCACCGTCGAGGCGTCGACGGCCCTGGCCATGTAGGTGTCGAGCTGCTGCTGGTCCGAGACGATCTCCATCGCCCGCCCGCCTAACACGTAGCTGGGCCGCACCAGCACCGGATAGCCGATCCGCTCGGCCACTTTGCGGGCCTGCTCGACCGAAAACGCCGTACCGCCCGGCGGGCACTTCAGCTTGAGCTCGTCGAGGATCTCGGCGAACCGCTTGCGGTCCTCGGCCAGGTCGATCGACTCGGGGCTCGTGCCGATGATCGGCACCTTGTACTCCTCGAGTCCGCGGGCGAGGTTCAGCGGAGTCTGGCCGCCGAACTGGACAATCACGCCGTGCAGAAAACCGCCCGGCTCGCCCAGAGGCTTGCCGTTTAGCCTCTCGCAGATGTTCAGCACGTCCTCCTGCGTCAGCGGCTCGAAAAACAGCATGTCGCTAGTGTCGTAGTCCGTCGAGACGGTCTCCGGGTTCGAGTTGACCATCACCGCCTCGTAGCCGAGCTCGCGGGCCGCGAAGGCCGCGTGAACGCAGCAGTAGTCGAACTCGATCCCCTGCCCGATCCGGTTTGGCCCGCCGCCGAGGATGACGATCTTCTTGCGGTCCGTTACGCGGACCTCGTCATCAATGAATTGCGGATTGCATGCCACGGCGGAGCCTTTGGCGGAGACGGGCGGATTGCATGCCTGCGAACCCGAGTCGAAAATGGGGACTGGCTCCGCGGCTGTTTCGCGGTGCCTGTCCCCTTTTTCGACGGTGCCACCATCTTCCCGCAGTTCCACGCGAGTGATCGGCGACTCGTACGTCGAGTAGTAATACGGCGTATAAGCCTCGAACTCGGCGGCGCAAGTGTCGACGAGCTTGTAGACCGGCTCGATGCCCATCGCCTTGCGGACTTGGCGAATCTTCTTTTCTTCTACTTGCCAGACCGTTGCCAACTGCACATCTGAGTAACCCCACTGCTTTGCTTTTCGCAGCAGGTTCACAAAGTAGTCGTTTTCGCAGTCACGGACCATCAGGTCATCCGGGCAGTCCACGATTGCGCGAGCCACTTTCGTTGCCCCCTCCTTAAAGGTGGCCGCGACGGCAGGTTCATGTGATACCGCATATGCATCATCCACCTGCTTGAAATCGGAAGCCGCCAGATGCACCGCGGCAAGCTCTCCGGCCGCGACAAGCTCACCCTCGAACTCGACGAGTTCGCGTATGTGTTCGAGGAACCAGCGGTCGATCTTGCAGAGCTCGAAGACCTGCTCGACGCTCCAGCCGAGCTTGAATGCGTAGCGGATGTAATACAGCCGGCCCTGGCAGGGGATGGACAGCTTGCGGGTGAGCTTGCCTTCCTCAATGGGCCATTCAATGTCCGGCCCGGGTCCACCCTTGGCCGCAGGCGCCGGATCGGGCTTCGCCTCTCCCAATCCGCCCCTCGACTCCGCTCGGGACAATCCGCCCGGCTCCGCCAAAGGCTCCGCCGTGGCATGCAATCCGCAATTCCTCGCGTTGCACCACTTGTCGCTGCCGTCCAGGCCCAGGCCGAAACGCTTGACCTCCATCGAGCGGATGCCCTTCTGGAGGCTTTCCTTGAACGTCCTGCCGATGGACATGGCCTCGCCGACGGACTTCATCTGCGTGGTCAGCGTCTCGTCGGCCTCGGGGAACTTCTCGAAGGCCCACCGCGGGATCTTCACCACGCAGTAGTCGATGGTCGGCTC
>JAUWQU010000422.1 GCA_030610965.1 Phycisphaerae bacterium | reverse complement strand
CTCGTACGGGCGGGCCTTGAGGGCCTGGCTTTCATCGGGCGGGTCGGCCAGGTCGATAACATCTTCGACGCGGATTTTCTCCACGGGCCGGCCGGGGACGTAGGCGTCCGTGTCGCGGTCTTCGACGGGGCAGATGAGTTTTCTGGCGACGAGGTCTTCCAGCAGCAGCCGGACGCTTCTCGGCCTGATCCGCAGGCGCGCGGCGACGTCGGCCTGGCTTGCCGGGCCCTGTCCGTTGGCGTACGGCCCGGCCACCGCCAGCGCCGCGGCCAGCATGTCCCACGGGCTGACCATCGCGTCGCGGGGGTCGGCCTCGTCGTCGAGTTGCACGGCGCCGCCGCCGAGTTCGCCGGCGGTGTGGGCGATTTCCGCTCCGAACAGGAACACCAGCCAGGACGTGTTGAGCCAGAACAGGAACAACGGCAGCAGGCCCAGCGAGCCGTAAAGCGGGTCTCGGCCGACGACCTGGGTGACGTAGAGCGAGAAGCCCCACATCGCCACAAGCCAGCCCGGGAACGCCACCACCGCCCCGGTTAACGCAGCGCGGAGCTTGACCTTGGTGTTGGGGATAAGGGCGTAGGCCCCGGTGAACAGGATGATCCCCACGGCGATCGGCTGGAGCAGGCCCAGCGGGATCAGCAGCCAACTCAGCCAGGGAAGGCTTCCGATTATCTGCTCGGCGTATCGGCTGACGTATTCCGCGGCGCCAAGGGCGGCGATCAGTGCGACCGGGCCCAAGGTCAAGGCCGACCAGTAAAGCAGTGTTCGCCGGCCCATCGCCCGCCCGGCCGGGGCGCGGAAAATGCGGTTAAGCGACCGCTCGACCGTGGTCATCAACGTCAGGGCCGTCCATATAAGCAGGACCAGGCCGATGGGCCCAAGCCGGCCTAGAGTCACCTTTTCCTCGACCATTAGGATGACTTCGTTGAGTTTTCCCTGGACCGATAGGACGTCCCCGGCCGGGGCGCTGGTGGGGGCGGAAGTGGTCATGGGAGAGGTAGTCGAAGTCGTCGTCGGCGATTTCCCGCCGGCCGACATCTTGATCACCGTGATGCCGCTGCGGCTGATGTAGTCGTTGAGGTACTTCTCGGCATCTTTCTGCACGCCGAGGCTCCGCAGCATGAGGATCACGAGCACGAGCGAGGGCACCATCGCGAAGATCGTCCTGAACGACAGGGCGGCGCTCATGGCCATGGCGTTGTTGTTCCGCAGCCGGCGGAGGCAGTAAGTCCAGAGCTTCATCTGGTATTGGACGAACCCCGCGCCCTTGCCCAACTCGGCGCCGGGGTCGCTGGCCAGCCTGGTCAGGAACGCCCGCGCGTCGCGCAGCTTCTGTCGTATGCCCATGTCGGACCCTTCCGCCGCCGGCTACGGCTTGTTGTGGTTCAACAGATGAAGGAACTCCAGCCTCGTTGCCTGGTCGTGGTGGAAGCTGCCGAGCACGCTGGAGGTCGTCATGACGGAGTTCTGCTTCTCCACGCCGCGCATCATCATGCACAGGTGTCGCGCCTCGATGACCACGCCGACGCCCTCGGCGTCGACCGAATCCATCACCGCCTTGGCGATCTGCCGTGTCAGCCGCTCCTGGATCTGGAGCCGGCGCGAGTAGACCTCCATGATCCGCGCGAGCTTGCTGACGCCGATGACCTTGTCGGCGGCGATGTAGCCGATGTGGCACTGCCCGAAGAACGGCAGCATGTGATGCTCGCAGAGGCTGAAAAGCTCGATGTCGCGAACGATTATCATGTTGTTCGCTTCGGACTCGAAGACCGCCCCGCGGATGGCTTCTTCCACGCTCTGCTGATAGCCCTTCGTGAGAAACTCGTACGCCTTGGCCACGCGATGCGGCGTCCTGGTCAGGCCCTCGCGAGCGGGGTCTTCGCCCAACTCGATGAGCAACTCGTGAATCAACTGCTCGACACGTTCGGTGTTCATTTCCGGCAAAGCTCCTTGAGTTGTCTTGTCAATTCGACGTCCGCCGTCATGCCGGGCGCGACGGGCCCGCCGGGCCAAAGGCACGAAAGCGGCTGGCGGGTGTGAGGCAGCACCAGGCCGCCGTCCAGCTCCAGCAGCCCCGCGGCCACGAACGGGCGCTCGATGTCCGGCCCGGGGATGCGCAGGTCCGGCTCGTCTATGATCTCCAGGCCGAAGAGGACAAGGTCCAGGTCGATCGTCCGCGGCGCGAACCGCTCGGCTGTCCTCTGCCGGCCGAGGCGGCACTCTATCTCGCGCAGGACATTGTACTTCATCCTGCGCGCATCGCACGAGGCCTCCGCGCGGAGCACGCCGTTTAGATAATCCGCCTGCCCGTCCGGCAACCCGCCGGGGCCGATGGCCTCTGTCCGCCAGAAAGTCGACACGCCGGTAAGCGGCATCTGTCGGGTCAGCATTTCAACGGCCGCCAGGATGTTTCGCCGCGGGTCGATGTTGGATCCCACAGCCACGTATGCCTCGACGGCTGCGCGGGCGTTCACGTGGCGGGGCCCTCGCGGACGATCTCGACGCCGACGGTCCGCGCGAACCGCAGGGCCGCGGGCTTCTCGACCAGCACTCGCACCCGCCTGACGCCTGCCTGGGCCAGGCAGGCGCCCGCGATGGCCTCGGCCAGACGCTCGACCAGCAGGAACGACGAGCCCTCGACCAGCGCCAGCACCGTTTGCTTGACGGCCTTGTAATCGACCGTGTCGGCGATGTCGTCGCTTCGCCCGGCCTTTCGCAGGTCGGCCTGCAGCGTTATGTTGACCACCACGTCCTGCTTGTTGACGCGCTCGTTGGGGTTTATGCCCACGAGGCAGCGTGCGCGAAGGTCGCGAATGTGTATCTTGTCGAGTTGGTCCGCCGGCTTTTCATCCATAGACGCACCCTCGAATGTTCCGCCCGCCGTCGACGTAGATCACCTGCCCGGTTATGAAGTCGCCCTCCACCAGCAGCCGCACGGCCGCGGCTATGCCCTCGACCGAGCCGACGCGATTAAGCGGATTGGTGTGCGCCAGGTCGGCGAGGTAGCTGTCGTCCTTGCCCTCGGGAGGCAGGATCAGCCCCGGCGCGACGGCGTTCACCTTGATTGCCGGCGCAAGCTCCAGCGCCAGCATCCGCGTGATCGTCCAGAGCATCCGCTTGCCCAGGTGGTAGGACGCGTGAAGGCGGTCGTAGTCTTCCATGCGGCTGTCGAGGAAGTTGACGATGTCACCGGCCGGGATGTCCTGGGCCGCAAGCGCCCGCGAAAGCGTCAGCGGCGCCATCGCGTTGAGCTGGACGCTTGCCTGAAGGTCCTCCGGCGTGAAGTCCATCACCGTGTCGTCGGTGAAGGCCGACGCGTTGTTGACGAGTATGTCTACCGCCCCGGCCGCGTCAATCGCGCGCGGCATGAGTTGGTCCGCCTCGGCTGGTTCGCCCAGATCGGCCCGGATGCACCACGCCCGTCGCCCGGTTTGCCGGATGTCCTCGGCCGTCGCCTCGGCGGCATCTCGCGAGGCGCGGTAATGGACGATCACGTCTGCCCCGGCCTTGGCCAGCGACAGCGCGACGGCGCGCCCGATACGCTTCGCGCCCCCGGTGACAAGGGCCCTGCGACCTTTCAATGGCAGCGATCTGTCAGTCATTGGCAGTTCCTACGGTCCTGCACCAATGCTACGCCCATCCGCGGCGGCGGTAAACGCCAAAAGACTAATGCATTGTAGGAACAATCCCAACGTCCTGACCGCCGCCGGTGGCCGTCGGCCGCGCATAACCTCAAAAATCCTATTTTTCCTGTTACTCTTTCCCCATCCAACCGATAGTATTCCAATTGGTCTCTGTCCTTCATCGGGAACCATGCATGTGTGTGGGTATCGCCCCGGCCGATGGCCGGAGCAGTAGCGGGTCTTGGAACTCGACTGGAGAATATTAATATGTACGAACGGTTCTGTGTTTTCACACGTGACAGCCGCCTATTGGCACTTCTGTTGGCCGCCGTCCTCACCGCCCTGACCGCGCCATGCCTCGCGGTCGAGATCGTCTGGGACGGCGAGGCCGGCAGCGGTAGTTGGGCCGGCGGAGTCAACTGGATCAGCGACGTCGCCCCCGAGGCCGGGGACAACATTGTCTTCGCCGGAAGCGTCCAGACCACGACAAACAATGATCTCGCCACAGTGGAATACGGCTCGATGAGTTTCGCGGCCGCCGCGGCAGGCTTCACGATCAACGGCAATGCCGTGCAGATCATCGACGGCGGGCACATCCGCAACGACTCAGCCAACGCCCAGACGATCAGCCTGGCCGTGACGGGAAATGGCGTGCTGGGGATTGACGCAGTGGCGGGAGACATGAGCTTAGGCAACCTGACGATCACCGGGGCTACCAGCGTCACCGGCGACCACAATGTCGCCGTCGGCGGCGTTATCGACGGGGCTGGGTCCCTCGCCAAGAGCGGCGCGGGCACGCTGACGCTCTCGGGCGCCACCACCTATAGCGGCGGCTCGGTCGTAACGGCAGGCACGTTGCAGGGCAGCACGACCAACCTTCAAGCCGACATCCCCAACACCTCCGCCGCCGGCTTCCAGCACGCCGACGCCGGCACGGACGCCTGCGTAATGCGCGGCACGGGGACGCTGACCAAACTCGGCGCCGGCACGCTGACGC
>JAUWQU010000609.1 GCA_030610965.1 Phycisphaerae bacterium | reverse complement strand
GCGCGCGGCCGCGCGGAGCCTGGCGCAGAACCCGGACGGGAGCGTGCTGCTGGCGATGGGCGCGCGCAACCTTACCGCCGACGTGGTCCTGGAGCGAGGCGCGCTCGCGCCGGTTGACGCCGGCGCCGACGAAAGCCCTCCGGCCGAGGGCGGGGAAGTCATCTACCAGCGCTACCTGCTGGACCTGTCGGGCTTCGGGAAATCTCAGACGAGCGTCTCGCAGTTCGTGCTTCGTTTGGAAAACTCCCGCCTGTTCGAGAGCGTTCGGCTGATCAAGACTCAGAAGCGGGAATTCATGGACGGCCAGGCCGTGTCGTTCAGGCTGGAGTGTGCCCTCAGCGGCAAGGGAGGCGACCGCCCATGAACCTCAACTGGCTGGCCAATCTCAAGCCGCGTCACATCGACCTGGCAGGCGTGGCCATCATGGTGGCAGCCGCCCTGCCACTGCTTTTGCCGCGGGTGAACCCGCTGTTGCGGTCCACGGAGTACATCGAGCAGCAGCGAGCCCAACTCGCCATTGCCCGCCGCAACGAGAAGGACCTGAACGATTTCCTCGTCGACCAGCGCGGCCGCCTGGCCGAGATACGGGCGAGCCTCCGCAAGGAGAAGATTCGCCTGGAATCGGCCCGTAACGTCAACCAGCGGATCGCCAGCCTGACGAGCCTGGCGGCCGGGACGGGGCTGAATGTCGACGAGGTCCTTCCCGGCGAGGCCAAGCGCAGCCCGCGTTTCGACAGCGTGCCTGTGCGGATGAACGGCACGGGCAGCTATCCGACGTGCGTGGCGTTCCTCTGCAAGCTCACCAAGACATTCCCGGACACGTCCGTCGACGCGTTCGAGTTGTCCGGCGACCCGCAGAAGCCCGGCTCGCCCGCGCAGTTCCACATAGACCTGATCTGGTACGCCGCCGCCGAAGCCGACAACACCCCCGCCCGCAAGAGGCCCTGAGCCACCCGTTTACGTATAGCAAGCTGCCATTAAAATAGGGGCGCTAACCATTTTCAGCTTCGATAAATGGTTAGCGTCCCTGGTTTATTCAGATGCGGAATTGCGTGCCCCGGAGTGACTTCACCGGGTAACCCACCGAGATGATCACATCGAGGTTGTAGAACTTGGTCGCGTAGTTCTTGCCGTCGGCCGCAGTGGTTAAGGATTCCTTAATAACTGAACCAGCCAACAACTTCACCCGCCGCTGCACCGAACGGTTGCCCTCTCGACGAACCGACAAGGATTTCTTGTGAGTTGCGGCCAACTCCGGCGCCCCATTCCTCCGGCCGCAGGTGTCACAGTGCCCGCAACGTCGCGTAGCCGTTTGGCGGGACGTCGAGGCGATGGACGCCGGCTGGGATGGTTAGTGTGGTATTGGTGACGGTTTCGCCTGTGCAGGTCAGAATCTCGGCGCGTCGTGTGCCGAGGTCGCCGGCGGCTTCGAGGATCACGTGGTCGTCGAGCGTGCCGTTGACGATCAGCAAGGTCCCCGGCACGTCGGCCGGCAGGGGGATGTATACGCGGGCGAAGACGGCGGCGAGGAGTTTGTCGGCCGTCGCCGAGAGCACGACCGGGAAGCCGGCCTGGGGGTCATGCGGCGTCAGCTCGCCGTCGAGGATGACGTCGCGGTGGGCCTTCCAGAACCGCAGGTAAGTCCGGAGCATCTCGGTGTGGTCGGCCGGCAGTTCGTCGAAGCGGACCGAGACCTGCGGCACCGCCAGCAGCGTGTGGGTGAGGTGGGCGGCGGCGATGGCCACTTCCTCGCACGGGTTCCACATGATCGGGTCGGCGTGGGCGGGCATCTTGCCGCTGAGCAGACGGATGTCGAGCGTGCGGAGCCGGTTGACGGCCAGGCAGTTGCCGCAGTCGACGGCGCGGAACATCGTGCCGTGTCGCAGCATGTGCGGGCCGACATAGGATTGGCGATATTCGAGCATCGCGTCGGGGTTGATCGCCCGCAGCCGGTCGGAGACGGCCTGGAGGCAGCGGTCGGCGCCTTCGGAGACCGACTTGGTGTCGCGGCGGTCGTCGTCGGGCTCGTCTATGGCGGCCGGGGCGAGCGAGCTGATGAAGTCGATCTTGAATCCATCGACGCCGCATTCGCGCATGAGATACTCGTAGGCCTCGACGATGTGCTCGCGGATATCCGGATACCGCGGATCGACGCGGCCCTTGTCGCTGTTCGGGCCGACCAACACGCGGTCGCCGGCGATGGCCTTCGCGCCGTCGGTCAGCGACCACGGCGACGACCAGAGCATCACCTTCATGCCGGCGGCGTGGACGCTACGGATCATCGCGAACATCTCCGGGTGCGACTCTGCCGTCGGCTTGCCGTCGTAGGGGCCCCACCCGGCGTCGACGAGCAGCACGTCCATGCCGAGATCCTTGGCCAGCAGGGCCTGTATGGTCACCTCGGGGAACGTGAACTTGGCGTGGTGGCTGTACCAGGTGCAGAATAGCGGCAGTCGCGCCGCGTCGGGCACCGAGGCCGGCGGGCGTTCGATCAGCGCGTCCCACCACGCGGCCGTGTCGCGAAGGCACACGTGGTAGGGCAGGCGGCGCCGGTCGATCCGCAGGATGACCGAATACTCGCCGATGGCGTCCCAGCCCTCGCAGAAGATCTGCGCCCTGCACGTAACAAAGCCGTCCTCGCCCACGCGGATGCCCATTTCCGATGCGTGCATGGCGTCGGAGATGGCGAAGGTAAGCGCGTTGTCGCCCGCGATGTCGTACAGCGCCATCACCGGCGCCGAGTCGATGCCGCGGGCCTTGAAGGAGTTCTTGCAGCCGCTCGTCACGTCCAGGTATCGGTTCTCGCCGGCGGATGGATTCCACTTGTAGTGGATCCGGTCCATCGGCACGCGCCAGGTCAGCTTCGTCGGCGCGGGCTTGACCGGCGGGTCGGCCGTGAGTTTCAGTTCCAGTTCAACCACGCCGGCAGTCGTCTCCGGCAGGGGCGTAAGCGTATGGGCGAACCGGTCGCCCAGCCCCTCGATCTCGAATGAGAACCCCGCGGCTTCGACTTGCACTTTCGTTTCCTGCTTGTTCGTCATGGTCGCTCCCGGGTCAGTCAACGCGGTCGGCGATTGCGCGATCCGCTGTATTCAGGATCTTACCATATCGGCCAATCCTCAACTCACATCCAAAGTGCAACGGGATGGATATTGGGGACTCAGTCACCCCTCATTCTGAGATTTCCAAACCGCGCCCGCCCAGCCCCGGCCGCGCCCGTCCGAGCAACCCGCCAGACCGCCCGCGCAGCCCACGGGCAGGATGCCCGTCCCACTTTCTTGCCGTGTACCCCGAACGACATGAGCGACATTTCTTCCTGGCGGACCATAACACGTTCGACAACCATCAATTGATAGCGTCTGAGGCTTCAGACTTCAGGCTTCAGGCTTCAGGAAAAACGGCCGGGGCGTACATCAGGCATCAAGGATAATGCCAGCGAAT
>JAUWQU010000507.1 GCA_030610965.1 Phycisphaerae bacterium | reverse complement strand
GCGGCCCCGGAACTCTGGAACGTGGAGAACCCCTCCGCCGTCGAGGCCATCGCGGCGAGCTACGTCGAGGCCGGCAGCGACGCGATCCTGACCACCACCTTCGGGGCCAACCGTTTCGTCCTGGCCCGCCACGGCGCGGCCGACCGGGCGGCGGAGCTTACCCGGGCCGGCGTCGCGCTTAGCCGAAGCGCCGCCGGCGACCGCGCGAAGGTCTTCGCGTCGATGGGCCCGACGGGCAAAATCGTGATGATGGAGGAGGTGCCCAACGAGGAAATCGTCGCGGCCTACGAGGAGATCGCCCGGGCCGCCGAGGCGGGCGGGGCCGACGCGATCGTGCTGGAGACCTTCAACGAACTGGCGGAGATGGAACTCGCCGTCGAGGGCGTCCGCAAGGGCTGCTCGCTGCCGATGGTTTGCTCGATGACGTTCGATTCCGGACCCGACAAGACCGCCACCACCATGGGCACCCAGCCGGCGGACCTCGCCGCCATGGCGGCAGGGGCCGCCGTGGCCTGCGTCGGCGCCAACTGCGGCATCGGCCCGGACAACTATGTCCGCATCGCCGAACTGCTTCGGGCCGCGACCGACATGCCGATCTGGATCAAGGCCAACGCCGGCCTGCCGCAACTTGGGCCGGGCGGAAAAACGTTCTTCCCGATGAGCCCCGACCAGTTCGCCCGGTACGTCCCAGCCATCATCTCGGCCGGGGCCAACTTCATCGGCGGATGCTGCGGCACGACGCCGGAGCACATCCGCCTGGTCCGCGCCGCCGTCGACAAGATCAACGGCTAGCAACGCAATGCGAAAGGATCTGAAAATGAAAGCGGGACATCTCCTGAATCGGCGCGGATTTCTCAAGGCCCTGGGGGCGGGCACAGCGGCGATGGCCATGCCGGCCTGGCTTCGGCAGGCCGGGGCAGAAGGCAGCGTCAGCCGCAGCCAAAAAAAGCCCAACATCGTGGTGGTGTTCACCGACGACCAGGGCTATGGCGACCTGAGCTGCTTCGGCTCCAAGACCATCCGCACGCCTCGCATCGACGCAATGGCCAAACAGGGCCTCAAGCTTACCAGCTTCTACGCCCAGCCGGTATGCGGGCCGTCACGGTCGGCACTGCTCTCGGGCTGCTATCCGCCACGGGTCGCGGCGGACGGTCGCGGATGGGGGCTGGCCGGCAAGGCCGTCACCGTGGCGGAGGTGCTCAAGGACGCCGGCTACGCCACTGCCTGCATCGGCAAGTGGGACGTCTCGAACCGGCGAGACAAGCCCGGGATGATGCCCAACGACCAGGGCTTCGACTACTACTTCGGCACGTGGGGCGCCAACGACGGCGGAGGCGTCTCCCTGGTGCGAAACCGGGAGCCCGTCGAAAGAACCAGGGACATGGCCAAGCTGACCGGCCTGTACACCGACGAGGCGATCAAGTTCATCAAGGCCAACAAGGCCAAACCGTTCTTCGTGTACCTGGCTCACACCATGGCACACGTCGTCGTCGACGCTTCCGAGAAGTTCAAGGGGAAGAGCAAAGGCGACTTGTACGGCGACGTCATCGAGGAGATCGACTGGAACACCGGCAGGGTCCTCGACGCCATCGAGCAACTCGGGCTGGCCAAGGACACCATCGTCCTGTTCACCACGGACAACGGGCCCTGGTGCAACAAGGAAGACAAGTACCGCAAGAGCCACGGCGGGCACCTGGCCACCGGCTCGACAGGGCCGCTTCGAGGCTCCAAAACCACGTGCTGGGAAGGCGGCGTCCGCGTGCCGGCCGTCGCCTGGGGGCCGGGGCGAATCCCCGCCGGACGGGTCAACGGCGGGATCATGGGCACCATCGACCTGCTGCCGACGTTCGCGGCCTTGGGCGGCGGCAAGCTGCCAGCCTACGGCATTGACGGCGTCGACCAGAGCGCCCTGCTGCCCGGCCAGGCCGACAAGAGCGCCCGCGACCGATGGTTCTACTTCCATAACGGCGCCCTGATGGCCGTGCGGAAGGGCCAATGGAAGCTGTTCGTCCGAAGCAAGGAACTATACAACCTGGAAACCGACCTGGGCGAAAAGACCAACGCCGCCGCGGAAAACCCGGAGAAGGTCGATGAACTGCTGAAGCTGGCCGACTGGGCCAAGAGCAATCTTCAGCCAATACCAGAGGTTGTGGGCGCTGCAAAGAGCAAGAAAGGCACGTAATCAGCCAAAGGCGTAAAACTGGATGCGTTTGTCCAAATGAGCGATCCGTCGCGGGGCCTCATCGGGTTTAAGTCGTCATGATTAGTACGATCATATGCGGCCTGTCTGATGTGCTTATCCCCGGTTTGAGCGGAATCGAAAAGCCGCCGCCAGGCACCGCCCGCGCCGCCGGCGACCTGATCCTCGAACGGCTCGTGGCTGAGGACCTGCACGACCTCTACGTCGGCGAAATGACGGAGGATAAGTTTTGCCCTCGATTCCTGGACCGTGCCGGCTGGCCTACGGACATCGAACACCTTCGCGCGACCATCCGCGAGCAGTTCCGCGACGAGGTGCCCGGCACGGCCGACGTGCGGCGCGGCCTTCGCGGCCGAGACCGCCTTGTCCTGCTGGCCGACCACGCTCGCGAGGGGGCCGAGGACATCCGCCGACGGCACCCATCGGTCCTGAAACTCTTCGACCGGGAGTTTTTCTCCTACGACTTCAAGCAGACAAAGGCGGATCCCGGAACCTTCCGGATGGTCCTGGGCCTGCTGGGGCAAGAACCTGCCGAGTGCCTGTTGATCGACAACGAGCAGGCGAATATCGCAGCCGCATCCGCGGCCGGGGTCGGCGAAATCCTCTTCAAGAACGCCGAACAACTCGCCGCCGCCCTGGCCGATATGGGCGTCCGATCGGACCCAGCCGGCTGACGTTCCCAGGCGACAAGCCGCCTACTCCGGCTTCCGCGCCTGATGGCCGTACGCCTCCAACAGAGGATCCCGCGCACGCACCGAGCCGCACGATGCCGGAACACATTCGCCTAGTCCGGGCCGGCGTGAGCCATTCCAGGTTGCCAGCGAGAACTATTCCCTGGATTGCGAGGCGCATAGTGTTACACTGGCACCCGTTAGCCTCGGCCGAGTAGCCGAGCAGGGAAACGAATAGGGAATCTCGACCAAAACGGAGTTCTTCATGGAACCGAATCGAGGATTATCGGGAACTGTGGTAGGTTGGGCCTTGGGCATAGCCTTTGCGGGTGCTTTCTTCTGGATAATGCTCGCCCACTCAGGCAAACCAAACACGAACACGGCGCTCATAGTCCAAGCCAGTCTTGACTGGGTTCTCGCTTTCCTTGGCACGGCCGTGGTCAGCGTGGGTCTTCTTGGATTTGTCGTTGAGTTGATCGCGCATCGACGAACACAGCACCTTCTGCATTGTGCCCTTCTCGTTTCGATCGGCCTGGCAGTCTATACCAGAAACCAATGGTCGATCGTGGGAGTGGCCCTTGTGGCTGGGGTCCTGGTATTGCATGAGTTCCTTGCACAGAGATCCCACACAGACCAGCCTGCCGGGAACGACAACAAGGTACAGCAAGACACCAGAGCGAATATCGCCGCAGCCGCCCTGGCCGACAAAGACGCCCCACCCAACTCGCCAAGTTGACGCCCCCGGCGGCAAGCCACCTACTCTGGTTTGCTTGCCAGGTGTCCGTACGCCTCCAACAGAGGATCCCGCGCCCAGGCCGAGCCGCTGCATACCTCGGCCGACTCCTTGCAGCCGCCCAGACACGTATCCTCCACGCCGCAGCCGGAGCAGAACGCCGGCCGGGCCGCGACGAAGTCACGCATCGCCGCCGAGTCCACCATCTCCCAGAAACCCGTCGAACGTATGTTGCCCAGGATAAGCATCGAGTGATTGCACGGCCGGACGTTTGGCCGGTGGCATGTTTCGCAACGCGGTGCCATGCTTCCGGCTTTGCGGAAGCATGTCTTCATTTGGAGTGCGGTGGCAAGCCACCCCGGCGGGGCGACGACACCGCTTTGGGTCGAGCACCCACGTGCGCCTGCGATCCAAAGCGGCGTCGCAGCCGCCGCACTCCATATGG
>JAUWQU010000025.1 GCA_030610965.1 Phycisphaerae bacterium | reverse complement strand
GCACAAAGCACCAGAATGGCCCCGTCGAGCACCCGCAGGCTCCGTTCGACCTCGACGGTGAAGTCAACATGGCCGGGCGTATCGATCAGGTTCACCGGCGCCCCACCCCAGTCGACCGAGGTGGCGGCGCTGGTGATCGTGATGCCGCGTTCGCGCTCCAGGTCCATGTGGTCCATGGCGGCGCCCTCGCCGTGGACCTCCTGCATACGGTGGATCCGTCCGGCATAGAACAAAATCCGCTCGCTGAGCGTGGTCTTGCCCGAGTCGATGTGGGCCGATATCCCGATGTTGCGTATCTCGCTAAGCCGTTTCATAGTCTTTCAAGTCCAGTCCTAATATGGTGTTCCGCCGCCCTGGCGGCGGCGCTTCCGGCAGGGATACCGCGGCCGCTGCTGTCCATTCCAATGGGAGTAAGCAGAAGACCAGCACCCTGCCAAGGTGCAAAGAATCCTTTATTATAGCACACTCGGCCAAAAGTGTGCAAGAATATGATTCAAATATGGCGAGAAATATGCGAGAAGATCGCTGAACGGAAAAAGAGGAGAACTGCAATGGAACTCGGCAAGCTGCACGTGCTTCTGGTGCATTTCCCGATTGCCCTGGGCCTCTCAGCCGCCCTGGCCGACGCGATCTGGCTGATCCTGAAGAAGGACTTCTTCCGCCAGGCCGGGCTCTACTGCCTGATCCTGGCAGCCCTGGCCGCCATACCCGCCGCCATCGCGGGCGACATGCACCTCGAAAGCGAGATCTACCTGGGCCAGATGCACGAGGCCGCCGAAACCCACGAGACCCTCGGCTACTGCACTCTGGGCGTGCTTATCGCGGCCGCGCTGCTGCGAAGCATCCGCAAGAATCGCCTGGCAAGCGCCTGGCTGGGAGTCTACGGCGTGATCATGCTCGCTGCCGTCGTGCTGATCTCCCTTACCGGCTTCTACGGAGGCGTACTCGCCCACGGCCCGGGATTCCTGTCGGAGCTGCTCGGCAGGTGATGGTAAAGAAGTTCATCGCAGCCCAACATGAACCTTCGGCTCACCCAAGAGCATGAAAAAGCAACGACCGGCGTCTCAGTCCCTGCTACCTACTGCTGTCTTCTCAGAACAGGGATTCCGTTCCCAGGGATTGCTATCCCTGGGCTTCGGGGTCCTTTTCTTTTTTCGCTGCGTTCTTTCCAGAGCAGAGAAAAGCAAGAGAGATGGGGATTACATGGATTAAGAAACTCATATGTGCTTCTATCCATATAATCCTTTAATCCATGTAATCCCCATCCAGCTTTTGTTTCTTCTTCTCTCTGCGCCCTTTGCGTCCTTCTGCGATGAACCTACCCCCCTGCCCGCGCCTATTTCTCCGGCCACCACCAAAGGCTTTTCCAGTAGGCCCGGTCGGCGGCGTAGAAGTCGATTGGCTGGCCGGGCTTGAGCGTTGCAGGCAGGACGCCGTATCGCTGCATCTCGCGGATGTAGGGCCCCGGAGGGCGGAAGGTTGGCATGTCGAAGCGGCCCATTTCTTCCAGCCTGGCCTTGCCTCGCCGCACCATGGCGAGCAGGGCCTTGTAGCCAGGGTCGTCTGTGGACTCGAAAACCACGTGGCGCTTTTCGATCTTGCCGGTCTTTGGGGCTCGCCTGCCCATGCCCAGCCCGCCGGCCTTTGGCGACAGCGGGGCCAGCACGATCAGCGAAAGCTCGGGGCGCGAGAGGTTGAACATAAAATGCCGCGATGACTTCAATTGCGGGTCGTCGGCCCTGGGTTGCCAGAAGCTGAGCTTTGTCTCGTCGCTGAGCGCGTGCGGCAGGCGGACGCCGCCCTTGTGACAAGAGTCGCAGCGGCGAGCCATCACCGCGCCGGCCGCCTTGGTCTCCGGCCAGGCGAAGTCGGCCTCGACCATTCTGTTCTCGTAGTACCCGCCGATGGTCCCGCTGCCCAGGGACGCGTACGTGCCCGGGTAGGCAGCCCCGCTGTCGATCCACAGGCGCACAGTCGCGACCTCGCGCGCCGACAGCTTGACGCCGTGATGGCTTGCCGTGAGCGGCCGGCCGAACCGGCCTGGGGCGATCTTCTTCATCAGCGGGCTGGCGGCCGAGCCTATCACGCGGGGCGCATAGTTGCTCACGGGCTGGTTTCGCCCATCGACGAACTGCTTGCGGACGGTAAGCGTGATGTACGAATGGCTGAACATCGGCCCGCGGTCGCCGGTGAGGATCACTCCGCCGCTGCGGGGCCCGCCCTTGTCTGTCTTGCGATAGTCGTGGCAGCTCACGCAGTGCCTGTCGAGGATTGGCTGGATGTCGCGAGGGAAGTCCAGCACGTCCGGCACGCCGACGATGGGCGTGATGAAACTGGCGGGCTTTTCGACGGCCTGTGGGCGATTGGCGACGGGCACTTCCTGCCGCCGCTCGTGACAGCCTACGCAACTGAGCGTTTCGCCCGGCTGGACCGTCAAGAAGCTCTGCATTCGCTTGACGGCCAGGTCGTTGGCATCCAGCGCCACAAAGAACAGGCTTCGCATGGCCGGGACTTCGAAGTAGGCCGAGCCGTCCGGCTCGACGGGAACCGTGCCGAGGATTCGCTCGAGCGTGAAGGTCCCGCCGTAGCTCAGCGGGTCCATTCCGCCCGTATAGTTGATGGGCTTTGGCAGCGTTTCGAGGATGAGCAGCTTCTTGATCTCGCCGGGGGTCACGCCGGCCATGTTGCGCCCCACGTTCACGTCGGCGAGCATGAGTCGGCCGTTGGCCTTGCTGGTGTCCACGCGTTGGGCGAGGACCTTTTCGCGAGGCCTGGTCATTGCCGGCCTGGGCTCGTGTACGTCGGCGGTGTCGGACTCGTACAGCACGCGGAATCGGCCGCGATCGTCCAGCAGCAGTATCTGTCTGCCCCGGGCGGCCAGGAAGAGGTGCTCGGAAAATGCCCACGGGTCGCGAAAATCGCCTCCGCCGGGGATTGCCCTGGCGAACCTGCGGTCGTCCGGGCCGGCGTCGGGATCGACCACGTAGATCGGACCGGCGTGCTCTCGACGCCCATGGCCGGGCGAGAAAAGCGAGACGATGCGGTTTGTCCGAACCGGCGGCGCGCCTGGGCCGGGGATGATCGGCTTGGCGTCGATCATCACGATTCCCGGGTTCATGTTGCCGTAGTAGACCATCTGGGCCGAGCCGTCGGGATTGACGGTCCAGAGGTGGTGGTAGTGGACCTGGCTGCGATCGACGTACTCCCATCGCATGTAGAGCAGCCGCCCGTCCGGCAGCGGCCAGGGAGTGTTGTCGTGCTCGATGTTGCTGGAGATCGGGCGCAGGTTCCCGCCGTCGGCGTCGCATCGATACAGCACAGCCACCTGCGTCAGCCAGCAGTTGACCCACCGCTTGCATCGCGACGAGCAGAACACGATCCCGCCGTCCGGCAGGTACGCCGGCTCGATGTCGTCGTACGGCGCGTCGGGCGTGACCTGCCGCAGCCCCGAACCGTCAACGCTGACCTCGTAAAGGCGGAAGTGCTCGCTGCCGGCCCGGCGGTAGGCGAAGATGATCCGCTTGCCGTCGTAATGGACCTGCGGGTCGCGAATGCTGCCCTGGGCGTCTTCCAAAATGACGGCCGTCTTGCCGGTGCGAAGGTTCAGCCGCATCAGCCGTGTGCCGGGCCGGCCGTAGGCCTTCTCGTCCGTGCTGCGGGCGAAATAGCCGAAGTTGGCGTACCAGTGCCCGTCCCGGCCGTTGTGCCGCTCGGCGAAGACGATCTCCTCGACGCCCTTCATGGCGCCGCCAAGGGCCTCGTCGAGCAGCTCCGGGGACTGTTTCGGCGCAGGCCTGGGCGCGGCGACGGCAGGCGCGCCGATGGCGGCAAACATCGTGGTCAACACAAGCAAGATAGTCGATCGCATTTACGCCCTGTCCGCAGTAGAGCATGGACCTTCGGCCCACCCGAAAACATGAAAGAAGGTCTTAGCTCTTAGCTCTTAGGGCTTAGGGCTTAGGGCGCACAGCCGGACTTGGCGGGTTGTCCAGGGACCGGCAGATTACAGCAGCGACAATCAGGGCTCTGCCACCCTAAGAGCCATGACCTATGAGCTAAGACTTTCCTTTTCTGAACAGGGATTGCCATCCGCCTTCGCCAAGGCTTCGGCGAACAGCTCCCTGGGCTTCCAGTTCTTCTTCTACCACCTATTACCTATTACCTACTACCTATTACCTACTACCTATTACCTACTACCTATTACCTACTACCTACTACCTATTACCTACTACCTACTACCTACTACCTTCTCTTCGGAACATACTTCGGGAATATCCTTCAGGTCCATCATGTCCATCCGCGGCTTCTTGCTTAGCTGCTCGGCCAGCGGCTCGAACGTCTTGAGAATCTTCTGGTAGTCGGGGTCCTGCGTGGACTCGAAGACTGCCTTGCCGCACTTTTCCGTTCCGCCGTGCTTCTTGGCCAGCGGGGCGGTCAGGAAGCTGTTCTTCTCGGGATGCCCGACGCGGACCCACTGCGTGCGCGGCAGCACGACGTTGCCCCTGCTGACAGCCTTGTGGCACGAGGCGCATCGCCGTTTGGCGACGTCCTGGAGCGTCGCGTCAAGCCCGGCCGGGTACATCCGCCTGCAGCCCTGGAGGTCGTAGTAGTTCGACAGGCTCGTGCCATAGTACGGCACGTTGAGGTCTATCCACGCGTAGATCCGCCGCCGCGAGATATCGTCCATGTCCTTGAGGCGTTTCACGCCGTCGGCGTCCGGATGGCCTGTGCTGACCACCTGGGCGAGCTTGCTGACCGGCGAGCCCCAGCTTCGCGGCTCGATGAGGAGGATGTTCGCCTCATGTCCGTTGTAAGTGGAGATCCAACTGGTATACGGGTTCTGCCCGGGCTTGCCCTGGCGGGCGAGGTGCTCGTACGAGACGTTGAAGAAGTCCGTCATGTCGCCCGAAAGGTCCAGGCCCTTGGGCGCGTCGTCGGCGTTGTGGCAGCGGACGCAATACTTGTCCAGCACCGGCTGGACTATCTGGGCGTAACCGAAGCCATAGACGCCCCACTCCGGCGGAGTGAGCGACTGCGGCTCGCGGCGAAACGCCGACGGGTGGCCCAGGGCCGGGCTCGTCGACGTACGCGGCTCGTGGCAGCCGATGCAGCCCTGCATCTCGCCGCCCATCAAGTGCGTGAAGCTCCGCATCCGCTGGATGGCCATGCCGTTGGCGTCCAGGGCGATGAAGTAAATCGGCACGCCCGCCGGCACTCTGAACGCGGCCGAGCCGTCAGGCGCCACGTCGGCGTAGCCCCATACCTTCTTGGGAGCGTACGTCGCCCCGCACGATACGACCGGGAACTGAAAACCGAACGCCCGCTTGTTTACCTGGGCCAGGCCGGGTTTCTCGATCTCCTGCACGACGGCGATCTGCTTGACCGTGCCTGGCGCGACCGTGTCCCCGAGGCCCTGCTCGACGCTCTGGAGGTACAGCGTCGCCCACGGCTCGGCCGTTTTCGGCAGCGAGCTTGGCACGATCGGCGGTCGAGGCCGCGATTGCAGCGGCTGGGCGCCGTAGAAACCCAGCTTCCCCTCGGCCGGGATAATCGTGACCTGTTTCGTGCAGTCAAAGTCGCGAAGCTGGATCGTCCCGACCTTGCTGACGAGGTACAGATCGCCCCCCAGCGGGTAGGGGCTCTCATACGGCCCGCGGACGTTGTTGCCGCTGCCCTTGTCCACCTTACCAATGTTGACCTCGGGCGTCAGGTTGCGGATGGACTCCTGCGCGTTGTCGCCGTGGATGGGGTCGATCAGGCCGATCGCGCCGCGGCACGGGCCGTTGTGGGCCGTCATGATGCAGAGGATGGCGTCGCTGCCCGGCACGGCCCGCGGCTCGATGAACGTCGCCGGGCTGAGCACGCGGTTGCCGTAAAACACGCGCAGGGCCGTGCCGTCCGGATTGAGCGTCCAGAGGCCCTGAATGGGGATGGCCGGGCGATCCACGTACTCCCACCGGCCGTAGATGATTCGCCCATCGTTGGTGACCGACGGCGTGAAGTCGTTGAGATAGTTGGCTGAGATTCTGCGCGAGTCCGTGCCGTCAGCGTTCATGCGGTAAACTATCCCCACCGGGCTCGTCCAGCAGTAAGCGAACTGGCTCTTGCGGGTCGATAGGAACGCTATGCCCCCATCCGGCAGCCAGCACGCGTTGTAATTGTAGTGAGGGCCTTGGGTCAGGGCCTTTGGCTCGCCGGCGGCAAGGCCCGTGGCCGGGTCGATGGCCAGCGAGTATATCTGGTAAACGTCGTTGGCGGCCTTGCGCCACGAAAACAGCAGCGTCCGCCCATCGTACGACGGATCGCAATCGATGATCTGCCCGGCGCCCGCATCGACGAGCCGATGAAGCTTCCCGCCGGCAACGTCGTAAACGAAGAGCCCTCCGCCGGCCTTGAAGCCTTCGTTATGGTAGGTGTAAACGTGCGTGGGATTGAGCACCTGCCGCTGAATCACCACCAGCCGCTGAAACCCCAGTGCGCCCGTCTTCAGCCGCGCCGCAAGCTCCGGAGACTCCGCCGGCCCCGCGGCCAACCCAATGCATGACGCCGATAACAGCGCCAACACCCCAACGAGCGAGATAATTGCTTTCATCGCGAACAACTCCTGTCAGTCGGATATGCGGTAAACGCCGATAGATCCTGCCGCCTATTCTAACATCCGCGCGGCCGCGGCGTACCGGGCTATTTCGGTTGCGGGTGGTTTCAATTTGGGCGTGGTGCCTGTATACTGGATGGGGAAGGCCTTCAGGTCGCCAGGACCGATCCCCGGCCCGACTGAGAGCGAGGAACCGACATGACCACGACCCGCCTGCGTTGCTTAGTGTTGATCGCCCTTGCCTGCTCGTTGCCTGCTTGGTGCGAAGCCACGGCCGCACCTGGGGTCGGCGACGTGGTGGCCGAACTGAACGTCGCCAGCTATCAAAGCATTCTGGACAACCTGCTGGAGACGCACACCGGCGACAACCGCGGCTTCGTCTGGAACGCGTCCCAGAGCGCCTACTACCCCACGGCCGACCACGACGTCGCCCGCGACAACATCCTGTCATGGTTCGCCGGGCTGGCACTCGATGCGTCGCTGGATTCGTTCACCTTCAATAGCGACTCCTACCGCGGCTGCAACAACGTCCTGGGTGTGCTCCCGGGCCGCATCGACTCAGACCGCGTGTACATCATCGGCGGGCACTACGACTCCGTGAATAACCCCGGGGCCGACGATAACGCCTCCGGCGCGGCCGGCGTGATGGAAGCCGCACGCATTCTGGCCGATCTGCCGCTGGCCCACACCGTCATGTTCGTCGCATGGGACGGCGAGGAAAAGGGCCTCAAGGGCTCCCGTCACTGGGTGAACACAAACGACGAATCCGTCGTCGACGGCGTGGTCAACCTGGACATGCTCGCCTACAACCACAACAGCTCCAATACCGCCACCATATACGGCAATGCCCCGTGGCGAACCAAGTGGGTCGCCGCGGCTGGGCTCTATGCGCCGGACATCAACATCGTCGAGGACACCGGCACCTTGTCCGCGTCCGATCACTGGCCCTTCCAGGCCGCGGGCCGCCCGGCCGGGGGAATCATCGAGAATACCTACTTCCCCCTGCCAAACCCCAACTATCATCAGCAGTCAGACAGCGTCGATACGCCGGACTACATCGACTACGAATACGCGGTCAAACTCCTGGCCTCCGGCGTGGGCCTGCTGCTCGAGGAGGCCGACCTGCTGCTGCCCGGCGACGCCGACAACGATAAGGATGTCGACTACGACGACCTGACCGGCCTGATCGGCAACTACGGCGCCCTGGCCGGCGCCCAATGGGCCACCGACGACTTCGACGCCGACGGCGACGTTGACGCCTTCGACTACATCGCGCTCAAACGAAACTACGGCAACACACTCGGCCAGCCATTGGCGGCAAATGTCCCCGAGCCGGCGTCGATGCTAATCCTGGCCGCGGCATGCCTGCCGGCAATAGCCCGCCGACGATGCAGGCCGGGCAAACACAACTCGGCTGGGCGATGAATCAGAACTGCCCCTTCTTCTCTTTTCGGCTCTTCTCTGCGCTCTTTGCGCCCTCCGCGAGAGCATGCCGTTTTGTTCGCGGAGTCCCGGCCAAGGCGCCCATCACAGCAGCGGCAGTTTGACCGGCGCGCCCGTTTCGTAGCAGCGTTGGGCGGCGAAGAGTATTTCGTGGGTCTTTATCGCGTCGGCGAGGTTGCAGTGGGATTCCTTGTCGCTAATCACGCAGTCTACGAAGTGGTCGGCCTGGGCCTGGAACGGGTGGTGAGTTACGTCGCTGGAATCCGGGCAGATGCCGGGGATCTCCGTCCACTCGCCGCCGCCGGTTTGCGGGGCGAACAGGCGGTTCTGTTTCACCGTGCCCTTGTCGCCGAAGATGCTCAGCGGAAACGAGTACGGCTGGATGCACTCGAAGTTGACCGACGCCTTGCCGATGACGCCGCTAGCGAACTTCGTCAGGACCATCTCCAGGCCGTCGTATTCCATGGGCGGCTGGTCGTGCCAGTCGTTCTGCGTGGGGTCGTACTGGCGGGCCTTGCCCTTCCGCTTGCCGCCGGCGTAGGCGAACACCTCGACCGGCTCGGCTGCCTGGTGCTCGCCCGGCGCGGCGAACCATCGCATCGCGTCCACGGCGTGGCAGCCCGCCACGGCCAGGGCGCTGACGGCGGTGGAGGCCTTTCGGCCATCCTCCCATCCGCCCCACCATGCGGAGTTGTACGACTGGTAGTCGGCCTCCACGCAGAAGATTTCGCCGAGCGCATCCTGAGCGATCAGGCGCTTGATCTCCATGAACAGCGGGTTCCACCGCAGCACGAAGCTGACGACGGTCTTCACGCCGGCGGCGGCCACGGCGTCTCGCATGGCCCGCAATTCGGCCAGCGAGTTGCCCGCCGGCTTCTCGATGACGATGTGCTTGCCCGCGGCCGCCGCGGCCAGGACGTTCTCGCAGTGAACGTGCTGGGGCGTGCATACGCAGACGATGTCCACGGAGTCGTTGGCGAGCGCCTCGGCGAGGTCGTCGTAGACGGCCGCGCCCGCCAGGCCGCAGCGGTCGACCAGGTCTTGGGCGCCTTGCAGACGGCGGCTGGAGACGGCGACTACCTCGGTGTGCGGGTTGTTGCTGAACGCCCCCGCGTGCTGCCCGGCGACCCACCCGGCCCCGTGAATCAGAACCCCGAACTTGCGGCTGTCTTTATCCTTGCTCACGCCTTGGTCTCCCGGTAAGCGACACGTTGAACTGTGGGCGAAATTATACCGCGCGGGTCTGTTCTTCTCTGCGCTGATTGCGCCCTCCGCGACAGCATGTCGTTTTGTAAGCGGACAGGTCGCGGGTATAATGGGCGGCGATTGTTTTGCGAGCCGGTCTTGTGTTGTCGCACGTGGCGGCGGCGAAGGCTGGGCGCAGATGGAGTGCGAATGGTCTTTCGACTCGCCTGGCGCATGCTGACGACAACCCGGCCGAGGCTGCTGTGGAAAATGGCGATGAACTTCGGAATTGGCAACATGCGGGCCATCCGCAAGTTCCACCGACGCATCGCCGACGGCAGGCAGTTCCCGCCGTTTCTGTTCCTGTCGATCACCAACGAGTGCAACCTGCGCTGCCAGGGCTGCTGGGTCTCCACGGACGCACCGCGGGCCCGCCTGGACATCGGCACGATCGAGCGGATCATCCGCCAGGCCTCCGGGCAGGGCGTGCGGTTCTTCGGCATAATGGGCGGCGAGCCGCTACTGCACCCGGAGTTGATGGCGATCTTCGAACGGCACCCGCGGAGCTACTTCCAGCTTTTCACCAACGGCACGCTGCTTACCGACGACATCGCGGCCAGGCTGGCGGCCGCGGGCAACGTAACTCCGCTAATCAGCGTCGAGGGCAGCGAGGCCGTCAGCGACCAGCGCCGCGGCGGGCATAACGTCCTCGGCCGAAGCACCGCCGGCCTGACCAATTGCCTGCGCCACGGACTGGTCACCGGCGCGGCCACCAGCGTCTGCCAGTCCAACATGGCCGACATGGTCAGCGAGGAATACCTCGACCGGATGATCGAACTCGGCGCCCACTACGTCTGGTACTACGGCTACAGGCCATCCGGCCCCGACCCGTGCCCGGAACTGGCCCTGACCGCCGAGCAAATGGTCGAGATGCGGCAATTCGTGGTGGACATGCGCTGCCGCAAGCCGATCGTCATCGTCGATACGTATTACGACGACCGCGGCCGGGCACTATGCCCCGCCGCCCACGGAATGAGCTACCACATCAACCCGTGGGGCGATGTCGAGCCGTGCCCGCCGATCCAGTTCGCCTGCGAGAACGTCAACGACAGCGACGACCTTGTCGCGCAGATCGAGGGCTCGAGCCTCCTGCGCGACTTCCGGCAGTTCGTGAACGACCGAACGCACGGGTGCGTGTTCATGGAGGCCCCTGGCGAGCTTGGCGAGCTGTTCAAGGCCCGCGGCGCCAAGGATGCCACCGGTCGCGGCAGCGGCTACCGCGAACTGGCCCAAAAATGCCCGATGTGCAGCCACCACCAGCCCGGCCGGGAGATACCCGAGAAGCACTGGATGTACCGTTTCGCCAAGAAACACTGGTTCTTCGGCTTCGGGGCGTACGGGTAGCATAGTCGCCGGTAGCCAGGACTTGACATGGTTCCGGCCCCGAGGCCTGTTCGCTTCAGCGAGCAGGAATCTGTAGCCTGAAGCCAAAAGGAATTGACGTGACGAACAACGACAAGCGAATCATCTGGCAGGGCGAGCACCTCGACATGGTCATGCGCGGCACCTGGGAATTCGTGGAGCGCAAGAACCTCCGGGGCATAGTGTGCATCGTGCCGCTGACGGACGACGGACAAATCGTGCTCGTCGAGCAGTTCCGCCCACCAGTCGCCAGTCGCGTTATCGAACTGCCGGCCGGGCTTGTCGGCGACTTGCCCGGCCAGGAGTCCGAGCCGCTGGAGACGGCCGCGCATCGCGAGCTTCTGGAAGAAACGGGCTACGAGGCGGGCCGGATGGTGCGGGTGTTCGACGGCGTTCCGTCGGCCGGGCTCTGCGACGAGCACATCACGTTCTTTCTTGCCACCGAGCTTACGAAGGCAGGCCCCGGCGGCGGGGACCACAACGAGGACATAACCGTCCACGAGGCGCCGCTCGACGGCCTGCTCGACTACCTCGACGCCCGCACGCAATCCGGCGTCAAAGTCGACGCGAAGATATTCTCGCCCCTGTACGTTATCGCAAAGCGCTTCGCGTGAGTGCGGCTACTTCTTCACCGGCACGATCTTCAGCAACCGGGCCTTCATTGCCGCAAAGCGCGCCCTGTTGGGGGTGGGGGGTATCAGGGGTCAGGACCCTTTTCCTGCTGCTAATCCGCCTCCGTTTCGGGCAGAAAAGGTCCCTGACCCCTGATACACCCAGGATTCCAACTTTGGGATTCGCACCCAGGGATAGCAATCCCTGGGCTTCGGGTCGGTGACGCGCGGAACTCGGGGCGGTTGGGTGACCGGGTGACTTCCGCGGAGTCCGGAGCGGACCTCTTGAAGCCCAGGGATAGCAATCCCTGGGTGCGGAACTCTGAATGACAGGATTCTTCATAATTCGGTTGGCGATGTCTCTTCTTAAGCCCAAAGGGCTTATACAGCCTTCCAGGCTGTAAGACAACGACTTGCGAGTTCCAGGTAGTTATGAAAAATCCTGTGTCTCTGTGGTAATCCCTTACTTCTTCTTGCCGCCGAGGATGCCGTCAAGCAGTCCGCCGATGGGGTTCTTGGGCTTGTTGGCGTCCTGGTTGGCGTCGGTTGCCCCGCCGCCAAGCAGCTTGCCGACAGTGTCGCCGACTGCCTTCTCGATCTGCCCGCCCACGGCGTTGGCGTCCGCCGGCAAAACGCCGCCCAGCGCCTTGCCGATATCGCCCTGAACGCCCTTGACCATGTCCTCAACCTGCCCGCCCAGTTGCGCCGCCACGGCCGACACGTCGCCCTGGAGGACCTTGGTCAGATCGGCAGGCAGTACGCCCTTGCCCTCTTCCAGCACGGCCGCCAGAACCGCCGGGAGTATCCGCGCCACAAGCTCCGGCAAGGCCACGCCGGCGGCATTGTCGCCGGTGACGTTCTTCATCTCGATCTTGGGGACCTTGATCGTAAACTCCGGCCCCACGAGCACCTTCACGTGAGCCACCACGTTGCGGATGGTGATTATGTCCACCTGGACCTTCTTGCCCTCCGACTTCTCTTCCTCCTTGGGCTCATCGCCGCCGAGCTTCTTGAGGTTGTCCATGATGACCGAGATATTGCTCTTGGGCATCTGCTGGTCGATGTAGAGGTCCAGGCCGTCAAGCTCGAACTTCTTGAGCACGACCGTATCTTCCAGCAAGCTGCCGGGCACCAGCTCGACGTCGAACGTGCCCGTCTGCATCAGGTGTGGCCCGGCGAAGCCCTCGGGGTTGGCAACCTTCAGCCCCTTCATCTGCATCTTCCCGCTGAATGGCTGCAGGGCTACCTTGGCGACCGTCGTCTCCACGCCCATGGCGTACGTGCCGCCGCGCTCCACTGCCGCCTTGGCGATCGAGTCCAACCAGAGGTATCCGACTATCCCCGCAACCAGCACGATAACGACCACCGCCAAAACCAGCCGAACCAGAAGCTTCTTCATTGGTCTGTCCTTTCAGAGCATGGATATTCGCCGACGCTTCTCGCGCCGCCAGAACATTATTGACCGCCCGAACCCCAAAGGCAAAGTCCTGCCGAGAGTTTTTTGACTACGACCCGATGTTTGGATATCTGGTGGGAATCTTGGTATCATCGCCCGGTTGGCAGGAGACGGTAGCGGAAAGCTCAACAAAAAAGGCTTTTCGTGTCGATAATGGCCCGAGATGTTCAGGACGAGAAAGCTCC
>JAUWQU010000661.1 GCA_030610965.1 Phycisphaerae bacterium | reverse complement strand
GGCCGCGCGACGCGATCGCAAACGGCATCTGCCTGCTGACCGAGGACCGCAAGAACCAGGGCCTGGTGCTTGCCCATTCGGCGCGGGACAACTTCTCCCTGCCGAACCTCGACAGTCTCTCGCGGGCGGGTTTCGTCAACTCCCGGCGCCTGCGAGACGCATTCGCCAGCTACATAGACCGGCTGCAAATAAAGATCCCGCACCAGCGGCAGTTGGCAGGCAACCTCTCCGGCGGCAACCAGCAGAAGGTAGTGCTGGCCAAGTGGCTCCAGAAGAACTCCGAGGTGATCCTCTTCGACGAGCCCACTCGCGGCATCGACGTGGGGGCGAAATACGAGATATACCTCCTGATAAACGAGCTTGCGGCGGCCGGCAAGGCTATCCTCATGATAAGCTCCGAACTGCCGGAAGTGCTGGGCATGAGCGACCGCATACTGGTAATGCATGCCGGCCGGGTCACCGGCGAAATCGCAGACCCCGCCGCCGCCACGCAGGAGCAGATAATGGAATTGGCCGTCGGCTGAAAGCCGGCGGGTGGAGCCCGCGATGTCAGAATCAAAAAGCAGGATGCTGGCTGGGCGGTTCTTTGCCGACTACGGCATGATCTTCGTGCTGATCCTGCTGGCCGGGTACTACAGCTACGTGACGTACAGGCAGCAGTACCCCGTCGGCGCCGAGGCCGGCGAGCAGGTCGCGGCCCGGGCCGCCGCCGGGCTGGGGCCCGGTGCCCGCGTGCTGCTCGTCACCCAGCGGGGCCCTGACGCCAACGACTTCGCCCGCGCCGCGGACAAAGGCCTGCGAGAGGCCGGGCTGGAGGTCGCGGGCACCGTAATCGCCGGCCCGGCTGGGCTTCGCCAAGAGTTGGAGAAGTTCCCGGCCCGCAGCCTGGACGGCCTGGTCGTGACGCGCCAGGCGATCCAGTGGAAGATCATCCAGTCCCTCGGCGAACACTTCCCGAATCTCACCCAGACGAAGGGGTTCGCGCCGACAAGCTACTACTGGCCGGACTTCCTGAAGAAGGCCAACCTCCTCGCCATCGCCGACCGCATCGTGGTGATCGCCGTGATCGCCATCGGCATGACGATGGTGATAATCACGGGCGGCATCGACCTGTCGGTCGGCAGCCTGATCGCCCTGTCGGCGGTGGCCTCGACCGTGCTGATCCGCGACTTCGGCGGCGCAGAGGGCGCCGGCGCCGCGGCCATGATCGCCTGCTGCGCGGTCGGTATGCTCGCCTGCGCGGCCGCGGGGCTGTTCTCCGGGGTGATGGTGACCTTGTTCTCCATTCCGCCGTTCATCGTCACGCTTGCGATGATGCTTGTCGCCAGCGGCCTGGCGTTCATGCTGGCCGGGGGAGAGTCGATCTACCGCGTGCCGGCGGCGATCGACTGGCTTGGCCGGGGCACCAGCCTGTGGGGCATCCCCAACACGGTTGCGATGATGGTGCTTCTCTACGCCGCGGCCCACGTGTTGATGACCAGCACGGTCGTCGGCCGGTACATATACGCGGTCGGCGGCAACGTCGAGGCGGCCAGGCTGTCGGGCGTGCCGGTCCGCCGGGTGATCCTGCTGGTCTACGCCATCAGCGGCCTGCTGGCGGGGCTCGGCGGCGTGGTGCAGGCCTCGCAGCTCCAGACCGGGGCGCCCACCTACGGGGTCATGTACGAGTTGTATGTAATCGCGGCAGTGGTAGTCGGCGGGACGAGCCTTTCCGGCGGGCAGGGGCGCATCCTCGGAACGCTGATTGGCGCGTTTGTCATCGCGGTCATCCAGAACGGCATGAACCTGGACGGTGTCGGCCCGCACACCCAGAAAGTCGTGCTGGGCTTGGTCATCCTGCTGGCCGTGCTGCTGGATATGCTTAAGAAACGCAAATGGCGCCCGCGCTGGCTTAGGGCCCGGTCGGTGCGGGCCTAGCGGCCAAAGAGTGCTGGCCCCGCCTCCCTTGGCCCTGTATTATCAGTGTCGCGTCGACGATTGCGTGGGCCGGAGGAAGACACTTCGATGAACAGGCTTGCCGAATCCTGGGACCAGCACAGAAAGCGCATGCTCGATGAGACGTCGCGTTTCATCGAGTGGGGGCTCAAGCACCCGGACCTGATCATCGAAATCCCCGCCAAGCCCATCGGCGAGGGCGGCTTTCCAAGGGCCATGGGAGCGTGGTTCTGGGGGATTGTCCTTTCGACCAACCCGGACTCGGCAGTCCAGCGCTGGCGAGACGCGCTGCTCCGCCGCCCGATGGAGTTCCTTGCGCGGCGGCGGTAGGCGGAGATATGGGCCAGACCACTATGCGTGACTCGCTGCTGTCAGCCGAGGAAAACCGCGCGATGTTCGAGCGGATTGCGCGGCGCTACGACCTGATGAACACGATCCTTTCGCTCGGCCATCACAGTCGGTGGCGGCGACGGGCCGTGCGAAAGATGAAACTCCGCGCCGGCGGGCGATACCTCGACGTCGGCTGCGGGACCGGGGACGTGGCAATCGAAATGCTCCAGCAGTGCCCGGACTGCAGCGTCGTCGGCATAGACCCGGCCGAGGGAATGCTCGATCTGGGCCGGCGGAAACTCGCCGAAGCCGGCCTGGCCGAGCGAGCCGCCCTGCAAACCGGTGACGCGACGAAGCTGCCGCTGGAGGCTGACACCTTCGACGGCGCCGTCGCAGCGTTTTGTCTGCGGAACGTGACGGACCGCCTGGCCGCCCTTGCGGAAATGGGCCGGGTGGTTCGCCCAGAGGGGTTGGTAGTCATCCTTGAGCTGACCAAACCCCACAAGCCGCTGATGCGGCTGGGCCATCGAATCTACACCCGCAGCCTGGCCCCGCTGCTCGGCGGGATCATCGCCCGCGACCGCGGCGCATACCGATACCTCGTCGACTCCGTCATGGAGTTCCCAGCCGCCGATGCCGTGCTGGAGATGATGACCCGAGCGAACCTGTCAAACCCGCGGGCAACCCCCATGACCAGCGGGGCCGTGACCGTCTTCATCGCCGAGGCGCCGTGAGGCGGGCATCTTGTTTTTATCCACGGATTCGCACCCACGGATTCGCACCCGGGGATTCGCACCCAGGGATTCGCACCCAGGGATTCGCACCCACGGATTCGCCCCCAGGGATTGCTATCCCAGGGCCGCGGGGTGGTTCCGCATGGCCGGGCTTGGGGGGTGGGGGTCTTGTTC
>JAUWQU010000763.1 GCA_030610965.1 Phycisphaerae bacterium | reverse complement strand
CACCTCGGAGTCGTTCTCCAGCAGCTTGATCGCCAGCCACCGCGCGGAGTAGCCGGCCGGGGGCGAACCTTCGGCTTCGATGATGGCGGCGACCCTGGCGATCTCCTCCTCGATCTCCGGCCTGTAGTTGACCTCCCTCGACCGCACCCGATCCGGCGAGCGGGCGACGGCCAGCGCGGCGTCCATCATCTCGCCGAGCCCCTGGCCGCGATTGCCCACCGTCTGGACGATCGGCACGCCCAGCAGCGTCGAAAGCTGCGGCAGGTCGAACTCGATGCCGCGCGATCGGGCCACGTCGGACATGTTGAACGCCAGCACCAGCGGCTCGCCGAGTTCCATCAGTTGCGTGGCCAGGTAGAGGTTCCGCTCCAGGTTGGACGCGTCGACGATGTCCACCACCACGTCAGGCCGCTCGTCCACCAGGAACCGCCGGGCCGTGCGCTCCTCGATGGAGTAAGCGGTCAGGCCGTACGTGCCGGGCAGGTCGACGATCTCGGCGTCAACGCCGCCGTGGCGGCATCGACCGGTGATCTTCTCGACCGTCACCCCGGGGTAGTTGCCCACGTGCTGACGAAGCCCGGTAAGCTCGTTGAAGATCGTGGTCTTGCCCGCGTTGGGGTTGCCCGCAAGGGCGATGGTTATGATCTCAGACATGGAATACCGTCACAGTAGCGTCACCATAATTCGCTCGGCCATGCCCCGGCCGATGCCCAGCCGCATCGGGCCGACGGCTACCAGCGTCGCGCCACGCGTGCTGCCGGTGGCGCGGATTACCTTAATCTCGCTGCCGACCAGCAGGCCCATGCTCACCAGCCTGGCCTGAAATGCCCGCCCGCCGCCAAGCGCCACGACCCGCGCGGTCTGCCCCGGGCCAAGCCGGCTGAGAGGTCGAGGATGATGGTCGCTCATTTCGCACTTGCCTCCGACGAGGTCGACGCGGTCCGCCGAGGCGGATCGTCACGCGGCTTGTCTTGACGAACCCCGCCGGACGAGGCGGCCCGCCGGTCTTGCTCGTCGCAGAACTCCAGAAAACGCCCGAGCCATTGCCCGCCGTCGGCCTTGGCGCCGACTTCGATGAACCGCGCCAGGTAGCCCAGCCGGCCGAGCACTTCCCTGCCGACGTGATGCTCCATGCCGCACGCGGCCGTGTTGGCGAGGCCGTCGTCCACGGCGAGCACCTTCGTGAAGAAGTCGCGCAGTACCTCATGCCCATGAGCCACCCGCCTGGCCGCGACGGACCCCTCGGCCGTCAGCGTGATGATGTCGTACGGCGCGTAATTGACCAGCCCCTTGTCGGCCAGGCTGCGAAGCGCCCCGGTCACCGACGAAGGATTGACGTTCATCCGTTTGCTGATGTCCGAAGCCCGCGCAGCCTGCTTCTCCGAAACGATGTAATAAATCGCCTCCAGATAGTCTTCCAAACTCTCGCTAAGCGTCTGAGTCACCTTCGCTCCAAGTAGGCAAAGCTAACAATCTTCGGCACCCCTAATAATATGCGGTATAACAAACATAAAGTCAAGGGCAATTTCATGGAAACATCGCAAGGACCTCAACCCAAAGGACTTCCGTAGTTCAACCTGAAGGGATGAAGGTCAATTCCGTACGGCACGAGGTCGTGTCAAGGCAAGTTATCGGTGGCTGTCACCCGTTTTTGATTGGATGCCATGACCATGGCGGCCGGGACTGAACTGGAACTACGGATGGATGAACTGGATTGGGAATGCATGATATCCTTCGAATACGGCATGCCGGTAACTCTGGGCGGGACGCTGAGATTGTCCTTGGCAGACGGCGCGGCCGGGGAGAATCTTGTCGGCCGGACTTTCGATCTGTTCAACTGGAACGCCCCGCTCGCGGCAGACAGTCGCTTCGACGCGGTAGCCTCTCTGCCGGGGTTCATCTGGGACACCTCCGCCCTCTACACCACCGGCGAAGTAGCCCTGACGGCCATCCCCGAACCGGCCACGCTGGGCCTGCTGGCCTTGGGAGCGTTGGCCTTGATCCGTCGGAAGAAAATCGCCTCCTGGTGGTAAGCTATTGCCACTTCCCATCGCCTCGCCGTTATAATGCCCCTTGGGTTCCCGCGGCCGGCGCGGGCAGACATCCGCCAAAGGCAGGGTTCGCCGCGCCTTACGAAGCGGTTCAGACAGGAGATCGACACAATGACCTTCACTCGCACTATCCTCGTTGGCCTCACAATCGTCCTGCTTGGCGGCCTGGGTTTGCCAAGCGCCCTCGCCGCCGACAAGCCAGCCAAAGAACAGGGGCGGTGGATCCAGTTGTTTAACGGCAAGGACCTCACGGGCTGGACGCCCAAGTTCGCCGGTTACGCCCTTGGGGAAAACTACCTGGACACCTTCCGCGTCGAAGACGGGCTGCTGACGGTGAGCTACGACAAGTGGAAGAAGTTCAACGGCAAGTTCGGGCACCTGTTCTACAAGAAGGAGTTCAAGAGCTATCGCCTGCGAGTTGAGTACCGCTTCATCGGCGATCAGGTCGCAGGCGGAGCGGGCTGGGCTATGCGCAACAACGGGCTGATGATCCTCGGCCAGAAGCCCGAGGCCATGCGCAAGGAACAGAGCTTTCCCGTTTCCATCGAGGTGCAGTTGCTCGGGGGCCTTGGCAAAGGCGCACGCGCAACTGCCAACCTCTGCACGCCCGGCACGAATGTGGTGATGGACGGCAAGCTCATCACCCCTCACGTCATCAAGTCCACGGCCAAGACATATGA
>JAUWQU010000508.1 GCA_030610965.1 Phycisphaerae bacterium | reverse complement strand
CAATGCTGAACATAGGCCCGGTATCGACAAGTTCGAGTTGGGGAGTTGACTATGACACAGTGGTATTGCGGCGTTCAAGGCCAGCAGTATGGGCCGCTTGATGAGCAGGCTCTTCGCGGCTGGATTGCCGAGGGCCGGCTGACTGCCAACGACTTCGTGTGGTGCGAGGGCATGGCCTCCTGGCGCCCCGCGGGCGAGCAGTTCCCGGACATGTTTCATGCCGGCGCGGCCGGGTGGCGGGCGGGGCTCGGGCTGGTGGCGGTTTTTCCGCCGGGCGGCACGGGAGGGGCTACGCCAAACGCCGAGCTGACGGCCCAGGCCCGACGCCTGCTGGACGGGCGATGGGGGCTGCCAATAGGCTTCTGCCTGCTGGCCGGGCTGATCAGCTTCGCCTCCGGCATGTTGCCCTACATCGGCTGGATCCCGCAATTGATCCTTGCTGGCCCGCTTGAACTGGGCGTTATCGTGTTTTTCCTGACGTTCAACCGCGGCGGGCTGGGTGACTTGGGGATGCTGTTCGCCGGCTTCAAGAACTTCGGCACGGCGCTGGGCACCAGCCTGCTGGTGGTGCTGCTGGTCTTCGCGTGGATGCTGCTGGGGGCGTCTATGGGTATCGTCGTCATGATCCTGGGCGCGGCCACCGAGGAGCCGGCCGTGATCGCCCTGGGCATGGTGCTGATGGTGCCGGGGTTCGTTCTGGGCATCGTCAAGCAACTGGCCTACTCGCAGGCGATGTTCCTCATCGCCGACGACAGCAACCTGGGCTGCATGGCAGCCATCCGGCGAAGCATGCAGCTCATGAACGGCTTCAAGACCAAGCTGTTCTGCCTGGGGTGGCGATTCTTCGGTTGGGCGCTGCTGTGCCTCCTGACTCTGGGCATAGGCTTTCTCTGGCTGACGCCGTACATGAACGTCGCGTTCGCGCGTTTCTACGACGACCTCCAGCCGCCGCGAGAGGCGCAGCACGTGCAGTGACGCGGCGGGGTCTTACGTTTCCAGTTCGACGACCTGGCCGGTCTGGATGGATTCCATCGCGGCGGCGATTATTCGGACGTTGTCCAGGCCGTCGTCGATGGTGCATGGGGCCGGCTGGCCTGACTGGACGGCGCGGACGAAGTCGCGGATGGGGTAGGACATGAAGCCGAAGTCGGCGCGGCCCATGGGGGTATGGCCGAAGAGGAACGGTCGGTCGTATCGGCCGTCGTCGACTATGGTGGCGCCCTGGTTGGACATGTCGATATCGGCGCGGGCCTCGGTGGTTTGCAGCGAGACATAGAAGTCGCAGACCATTGGCCAGGCGTTGGGGATGATCCACGACGTCTCGAGCGTGGCCATCCCGTCGTCGTACGACAGGTGCATCTGGACCGAGTCGTAGCAGTCGATGCCGCGTGCGGCCAGGACGTCCTTGCGGGCGTCGGCGAAGACGCGTCGCGGCTGCTTGCCGAACAGCACCCGCGCCACGTCGACCAGGTGCGAGCCGAGGAACCACTCGGGCCCGCTGCGCCCGGCCCAGGAGAGCCACTCGGTGGCGACCTCGATGCGGTCGCTGAGGCGGGCGTACATGACCTGCGGCTTACCCATCTCGCCGCGGTCGAGGCGGGCCTTTGCGACCAGGATGGCTGGGTGGTAGCGGTTGTGGAAGTCGATCATGGCGGTCACGCCTGTTTCATCGACTGCCAGGGCGATGGCGTCGGCGTCTTCGACGCTGGTGGCCAGAGGCTTCTCGATGAGCATGTGCTTGCCGGAGCGTGCGAGTTCGACGCATACCTCGCGGTGGTCGCAGTCGGGCGTGACTACGCTGACGGCCTCGATTGCCTCGTCGGCCGCGATCTCCGCAACGGAGGTGCAAGCCCGGCAGTCGAAGCGTTCGGCGAAGTCCGCGGCCCGCTCGGCGTCCACATCGCAGACGGCGACGAGGTTGGCATCTTCGAATCCGGCGTACGTCGCGGCGTGGACCTCGCCGAAGATTCCGCAGCCGACCACCGCCACGTTGACCTTGTTCTCGGGCATGTGAGTCCTTTCGGTTTCCGCGTTTGTTCGCAACGGCCCCGGCCGCGCGTCAGCGGGCCTTCTTGGCCACCGCGTAAAGCCTTTTGTTTCCGGCTATGTACAGCACGCCGTTGGCGGCCGTGGGGGTAGTGCCCATGCCGCCGGGTATCTGGCAGGTCGAGAGCACCTTGAACTCGCGCCCAGCCGCCAGTACCCAGAAGTCGCCTCGCTGGGTGCCAAAGTATACCTTGCCGTCTGCGACGAGTGTAGAGCCCCATATCGTGCCGCGCGCCTTGTGCGACCATACGAGCTTGCCCGTGGCGGCATCGACGCAGTGGACGTGCCGGCCCCAGTCGGTGACGTAGACCAGCGCGTCCGCCAACGACGGCGTGGCCAGGCTGTGGAGGTTCAGCGGGCAAGACCAGAGAGGCCCGCGGGCGGTCGTGTCGCCGGCGCCGTTTGCGTCCAGGCATAGCAGCCAGGCCTTGGCCTTGCCGTGCCAGGCGTCGCCTCCGGCGGTGAGGTACACCCGCCCGCCGACGAAGACCGGCATGCCGATGATCGTGCTGGGGCCCTCGGTGCGGTTGTTGTGGAACTGATGCGGGTTGTCGGTCCGGTTGTCGGGGTCGGTGTCGAAGCGCCACACGGGCGCGAGCTTTCGCGGCGCGGCGCCCGGCGCTGCCATGTCGCCCTGGGCCGCCGCCGCGGCCACCAGCGCGTCGAAGCCGTAGCACACGCCGTCGCCGCCGCCGAAGAAGATTCGCTTTCGCCCGCCGACAACGCCCATCGAAGGCGACGACCACGTGCCGTGGAATATCTGCGAGCCGATCCGCGCGTCGTCGGCGCCGACGAGCCTGCCAGTTCGCTTGTCCAGCACGATGAGGCTGGGTTTTTCCGGCGTGTCGAGCGAGCGGTGCGTGGAGTTCACGCCGTTGGAGGTGCTGACGTAGAGGTGCCGCCCGTCGATGAGCACCGAGCCGTTGGCGCCGTTGTGCTGGCGGACGCCCAGCGTGTTGCGCATGTCGTAGAGCCAGATGATGTCGGCGTCGTCGCGGTGCAGCTTGACCGGAGGCTTGCCCTTGGGGGCCATGTGAGCCGCCTCGTCGGTGAACGGGCCGTCGTTTCCGTTGGCCAGGCCATGCATGTCCAGGCAGACTACCTCGCCGCGGTTGGTCACCAGGTACGCCCGGCCGGCTTCGACGCTCGGCGACGACATTATCCCCACGTTGTGCCAGTCCGCGAAGAGGTCGTCCTTGAGCTTGGGCACGACGAGTTGCCACAGCAGCCTGCCGTCGTCTTCGGCGTAGCAGTGCAGGGCTCCGCAGTCGGTCTGCCCGCGGTCGTCCGACGGGTGCGGCCGGTCCGTGCCGACCAGCACCCTGCCTCCGGCGACGACGGGCGAGCCGTTGGTGTTCTGCCCGGTCGGGGCGGACCACTTGACGTTCTCTCCCGTGGCGGGGTCGAAGCCGTCGGGCAGGTTCGCCTCGTCGCTGACTAAGTTGCGGCCCCAGGCGTCGCCCCACTGGGGGCTGTCGGCGGCGCGGGCCAGGCAGCAGGCCGCGCCGATGGCCAACAGGCACGCGATCGCGGCTTTGCGAAACGCATCGAAGGAGACGTGGCGATTCATGGTCACTCTTTGGCCAGTTCGGTAATCGTAATGTCCTTGTACCAGGCCTCGCTCGGCCCGCCGCCGTGGATTTGCAGGCCGATGATGCCTGTGCGGTCGATCTTGTCGTCGGCTTCGGTGTAGTCTACCGTCTCGACGCCGTTGAGCCATAACTGTATCCGCGGGCCCTGACAGCGGATGACGTACTCGTTCCAGTCCGCCGGCTTCAGCGCCTTGGCGAGCACGGCCGGGGCGGGCTTGGCGAGGATTTTCCGCCGGCGCGACTCGTCGTAGAGGGCGCCCCAATAGCCCTTGCCCATGTCGGCCTGGTAGCCGCTGACCTCGTGATGGTTGGGGATCCGCTTCGTGCGAATCTGCACGCCCGCGTTGCCGGTGCCGCCTTGGAGCTTGGCCTTGAGGCGAAGCTCGAAGTCGCCGTAGGCCTTC
>JAUWQU010000407.1 GCA_030610965.1 Phycisphaerae bacterium | reverse complement strand
CGGATGCGGTAGTCCCGCACGTCCGGATCTGTGGGGGCCCCGGGCGAGCAATCGCCCGGGGCTACCCGACCACACCGACTTGTTTGCGGCGGTTTTTGCTGGCATGTCGGCCGGTTTTCTGGGATAATTGCATGACTGATTAAGTAAGGTTTCCGGCGGGTTACATCCGCTCTGCTTCGTGCAGGTTAAGCCGTTATATACGAGGAGATTACGCACTTGGCCAAGGACACGGCCCCTACAGTGGATCAGACGGGTTCGCCCGTCTACGACGAAAGCATGATCAAGGTGCTTCGCGGGCTGGAAGCAGTCCGCAAACGCCCTGGCATGTACATTGGCGACACGACCCCTCGCGGCCTGCACCACCTGGTGTGGGAGATAGTCGACAACTCGATCGACGAGGCGATGGCGGGGCGGTGCCAGAACATCAACGTGATCGTCCATCCCGACGAGTCGATCTCCGTCGCCGACGACGGCGTGGGCATCCCCGTCGGCCCGCACCCGACCGAGAAGATCTCGACGCTCGAGGTCGTGATGTGCCACCTGCACGCCGGCGGAAAGTTCGACCACGGCGCGTACAAGGTCTCCGGCGGGCTCCACGGCGTCGGCGCGTCGGTCGTCAACGCCCTTAGCGAATGGCTGGAGGTCGAGGTCAGCCGCGGCGGCAACGTCTACGAGATGGAGTTCGAGCGCGGCCTCAAGACCAGCGAGTTGAAGGTTGTCGGCAAGAGAAAGAAGACCGGCACCCGCGTGACCTTCCGCGCGGACCCGCAGATATTCCCGGAGATCCATTTCCGACACGAACTGATGGCCACGCGGTTGCGGGAGTTGGCGTACCTTAACGAAGGCGTGCGGATATCGCTGACCGACGAGCGAATCGACACCGAGGAAGTCTTCCAATACGAGCAGGGGCTCGTGGCGTTCATCAAGCACCTCAACGAGAACAAGACCACGCTTCATGCCCCGGCCGTCATCAGCAAGGAAGACGAGGAGAGCAAGCTCAAGCTGGACGTGGTCCTTCAGTATCACAACGGCTACAGCGAGATGATTTTCACGTTCGCCAACAACATCAGCACGATCGAGGGCGGCACGCACCTGTCGGGCTTCAAGAGCGCGCTGACTCGCACGCTCAACAGCTATGCCCGCAACGCCAACGTGCTCAAGAAGGAAGCGAACCCCTCGGGCGACGACGTTCGTGAGGGGCTCACGGCCATCATCTCCGTCAAGGTGCCGGAACCGCAGTTCGAGGGCCAGACCAAGACCAAGTTGGGCAACAGCGAGGTCGAGAGCTTCGTCACGATGGCGGTTAACGAGATGTTGGGCGCCTGGCTGGAAGAGCACCCCACCGAGGCCAAGAAGATCATCAACAAGGGCGTCCAGGCCATGCAGGCCCGCGAGGCCGCGCGAAAGGCGCGAGACCTCACCCGCCGCAAGAGCGCCCTGGCCAGCGGATCGCTGCCGGGCAAGCTCGCCGACTGCCGCAGCAAGGACGTGAACTCGACGGAGCTGTTCCTCGTCGAGGGCGACTCGGCCGGCGGGCCCGCAAAGCAGGGCCGCGATTCGGCAGTGCAGGCGATACTGCCGCTTCGGGGCAAGATTCTCAACGTCGAGAAGGCCCGGCTGGACAAGATCCTCAACTTCAACGAGATCCAGATCATCGTCAGCGCCCTTGGCTGCGGGATCGGCAACGACGAGTTCGACATCTCCAAGCTCCGCTACGGCAAGGTCATTATCATGACTGACGCCGATGTCGACGGCTCGCACATCCGGACGCTGCTGCTGACATTCTTCTACAGGCACATGAAGCCGCTGATCGCCAACGGGCGTATCTTCATAGCCCAGCCGCCGCTGTACCTCGTGACGCGAAAGAGAAAGAAACACTACGTCCTCAACGAGAAGGAAATGCGACAGACGCTCTTCGAGCTCGGCCTGGAAGGCACGACGCTCGATATCCGCGACCACGGCGGCAAGAAGCCCAAGGTCGAGCTAAGCCTGACCGGCAAGAAACTCGAAGAAGTGGTTGAAATTCTCGACGAGCTCAACGATCGGACGAAGATCCTCGACCGCCGCGGGCTGGGCTTCGAGATGCTCCTGAAAAACCGTCGCGAAGGCAAGCTGCCGGCCTACTGGATCGTGGTCAACGGCCGAAACCTGTTCTACCATAGCCACGAGGACTACCGCCAGGCCCTCGACAAGTACAGCCCGAAAGAGCCGGAAGATGACGGAAACGGCAACGGCAAGGCTAATGACAAGGCCAAGGCCAACGGCAACTCGGCAGGCAAGGGCGACGCCGACGAAAACAACGAAGCCACCATGGCCAGCAAGTACGCCGAACTGCACGAAATCAAGGACATCGAGAAGCTCATCGCCAAGCTGGCCGCCCGCGGGCTGAGCATCGAGGACTACTACATCGAGCGGGCCGAGTCGGTCACCGGCGAGAAGGCCCCGGCCAGGTACGTGCTGGTCAACGAAGACGAGGAGCACGAGCTGGAGAATATCTCTCAGATCGCCGGGGGCATCAGGCAGATTGGCTCCAAGGGCATGGAGATCAAGCGGTTCAAGGGCCTCGGCGAGATGAACGCCGACCAGCTCTGGGAAACCACCATGGACCCCGCCCGACGAATGCTGCTCCGCATCAAGGACGACGAGGCCGAGGAGGCCGAACGACTGTTCACGCTGCTGATGGGCGACAACGTCGTGAACCGCCGCAACTACATCGAAGAGCACGCCCTCGAAGTGAAGAACCTCGACATCTGACAACGGCAGTAGTAGGTAGTCAGTAGCCTGTAGTCGGGAAGAAAACAGGTGAACCTGGAACCAAGGACCGGTAGTCGAGGCCTGTTCGCTTCAGCGAGCAGGGAGCACTGCAGTAGGATTCGCTAAGCAAGACCTTCAAATCAACAAGGCCCGGGCCAACGCTGGGAAGCGATTCACGCACCCGAGCCGAATACCGCCGCCCCGTCAGGGGCGGTGTGCGCGCGGCGCCCCGTTTGTAGATGACGCCGTAAGGCGTTATACTCCGGTGCCCCGCCCCCGCCCCGACGCAACACGCCGGCTGATGAGGTACGCGAAGCGGGTCCGAATCGGCCGGTATCCGGCCGTTGCTTGACCCGCCCCCGCGCCGGGCGTATTGTGGACATCAGGCAACGGGGCCGGATCAGGAGACATAAAGGTGGCAAAGATGAGCAGAAGACAGTTCGTGAATCTTGTCGGCGCGGGTGCGGCCGGTGCGGTGTTCGTCGGCTGCGGCGGCGGGCAAGGCGCCGACAACAAGGTCAAGACCGCTGGTTCAGGCGTTCCCGGCGTAGAGGCTGCGCCGAAGCCCAACATCATCATCATCTTCGTAGACGACCTCGGCTATGGCGACGTCGGCTGCTTCGGCTCGAGCAAGAACCGCACGCCCGCCGTGGACGCCATGGCTGCCGAGGGCACGAAGTTCACCAGCTTCTACGTAACCAGCGGCGTCTGCTCGCCGTCGCGGTCGAGCCTGCTGCCCGGCTGCTACCCCCTGCGTATAGGCCTGCACGAAAGCTCGAAGGGCTGCTTCGTCCTCGTGCCGGAGGACAAGCGCGGCCTGAAGCCGTCCGAGATCACCATCGCCCAGGTGCTCAAGGGCCAGGGCTACGCAACGGCGTGCATCGGCAAGTGGCACCTCGGCGATCAGCCGGTGTTCTTCCCGAGGCGCTTCGGCTTCGACTACTACTTCGGCATCCCGTTCAGCAACGACATGGGCTCGGAGACCGACCAGGACAAGAAAGGCGGCACGCCCCCCCTGCCGCTTATGCGGAACGAGACGGTCATCGAGGCCCCCGTCGACCAGGCCGGCCTGACCAAACGCTACACCGCCGAGGCCATAGCTTTCATCGCCAAGAACAAGGACAAGCCTTTCCTGCTCTACCTGCCGCACATGCACGTCCATCGCCCGCTGCGCCCCGGCGAGCAGTTCGCCGACAAAAGCGCCAACGGCGCCTACGGCGACACGGTCGAGGAGGTGGACTTCTCCACCGGCGAGATACTCGGGGCCGTCAAGAAACTCGGCCTCGATGAAAACACGCTGGTGATATTCACCTCCGACAACGGCGCGTGCCGGCCTGGCAGCAACGCGCCGCTGGCCGGCGGCAAGGCGACCACCATGGAGGGCGGCATGCGCGAGCCGTGCGTGATGCGCTGGCCAGGCAAGGTCCCCGCCGGAGCCGTCTGCGACGAGGTGACTAGCACGATCGACCTGATGCCGACACTGGCCCGCCTGGCCGGCGGATCGGCCCCGACGGACCGCATCATCGACGGCAAGGACATAACCGATCTGATCCTCGGCAAACCCGGCGCCAAGTCGCCGCATACCGAGGGCTTCTACTACTACTTCATGAGCCAGCTCCAGGCCATCCGCCTGGGCAAGTGGAAACTCCGCCTGGGCCTGGACCCCGAGATCGCCAAGTGGATGGGCACCCCGCAAGGCAAGACCGAAGCCCGCCTCTACGACCTGGAGGCCGACATCGGCGAAACCAGCAACGTCGCCGCCGACCACCCCGACGTGGTAGCCAAACTGACCGCCCTGGCCGAAAAGGCCCGCGAGGACATCGGCGACTACAAGCGAAAAGGCGCCGGCCAGCGCGAGCCCGGCTACGTCGAGAACCCGGTGCTTATCCGGATGAAGAAGAAATAAGGGGCATAAGCAATCCTGTTCGGCACTCATATTGTATGCGTCCCTAACTGTGAGGTATTGCCACCCAGGGATTGCTATCCCTGGGCTTCAGGTCGATCTTGTTT
>JAUWQU010000319.1 GCA_030610965.1 Phycisphaerae bacterium | reverse complement strand
GTGGGCTTCACCGGCCTGACTATGTCGGAGTATTTCCGTGACGAAGAGGGGCAGGACGTACTGCTTTTCATAGACAATATCTACCGTTACATCTTGGCGGGCATGGAAGTGTCGGCCCTGCTGGGGCGGATGCCCTCGGCGGTGGGCTATCAGCCGACCCTGGCGACGGAGATGGGCGAGCTTCAGGAGCGGATCGCCTCGACGCGAAAGGGCGCGATTACCTCCGTCCAGGCCGTCTACGTGCCCGCCGACGACATGACGGACCCCGCGCCGGCGACGGCGGTGGCGCACCTCGACGCGTTCATCGTGCTGGAGCGGTCGATCGTGGAAAAGGGCATCTACCCGGCGATCGACCCGCTGGCCAGCTCGTCGCGAATCCTGGACCCGCAGATCGTCGGCCAGGAGCACTACGAGACCGCCAGGCGCGTGCAGGAGATTCTCCAGCGCTACCGCGACTTCCAGGATATCATCGCGATCCTCGGCATCGACGAGTTGGGCGAGCACGACCAGCAGATCGTCGCGCGGGCAAGGCGGATCGAGAGGTTCCTCAGCCAGGTGTTCATCGTGGCCGAGGTGTTCACGGGCAAACCGGGAGACTACACGCCGCTGAGCGAGACTGTCCGCTGCTTCCGCGAGATATGCGACGGCAGGTGGGACCATCTGCCCGAGCAGGCATTCATGTACGTCAGCACCGTCGAGGACGCCGAGGCCCGGGCAGCAAAGCCGTAGGCCCCGACCGGCGCGGCGGAGGCCTGTCCGCTTCAGCGGGCAGGGAGGTAACGGACCAGGTTTCACAGGATAAGGCAGGACGAGAAACATGGACGTGTACGAGGCAATCAACAAACGATACAGCGTCCGGCTGTACGCGGATCAGCCCATCGAGGAAGAAAAGCTCCGCCGTGTGCTCGACGCGGGCAGGCTCTCGCCGTCGGCACGCAATCGCCAGGAGCGGAAGTTCATCGTCGTCGGCGACCCCGAATGCCGCAAGGCGCTGGCCAAGGCTTCCGAACAGCCGTGGATGGCGCAGGCGCCGGTGATACTGGCCGTCGTCGGGCTTACCGATTACGTGATGTCCTGCGGAGTCCCTGCCGACCCGGTCGATTGCGCTATCGCGATGGACCACATGACCCTGGCCGCCGTGGCCGAGGGGCTCGGCTCGTGCTGGGTGGGGCACTTCGACCAGGACCAATGCCGCAAGCAACTCGGCGTCCCGGCCAGCGCTACGATCATCCAACTGCTGACTCTGGGCTACGCTGCCGGCAAGGCCGGGCCGAAGAACAGGCTGCCGTACGATGAGATCGTATGCAAGGAGACGTTCCGGCCGTGATTGCCGGTGCGGGCCTGACCGGGTCGCGGCCGGTCGCGATGTGAGAGTTTGAATGGTCAGCTATTCAAAGGCATTTCGGTGCGACGTGGTAACGCCCGAGGGCACCGTGTTCTCGGGCGAGTTGGTCGGCGCGAAGTTCCCGGCCCAGGACGGCCTGATCGGCGTCCTCGGCGGGCGCGGGCCGCTGGTCATGCTGCTGGGCAGCGGACCCTTCAGCGTCCGCCAGACCAACGGCGACGAGGCGCTTTACTTCGTCGCGGGTGGATTCGCACAATTCCAGAACAACGCCCTTACCCTCCTGGCCGAGCAGTGCCAGGCAGTCCAGGACATCGACCCGGAAGCGGCCTGGCAGGAGATCCTCAAGGCCCAGAAACTCCCCGCCGAGACGGACGAGCAGAAGGAAATATGCGAAGAGGCCCTCGAAGCCGCGCGAACCAAGTTCAACATGGCCCAGAAGTACAGCCAGGAGACTGACGGGATGTAGAGCCATATCTCAGATCTCAGATCTCAGATCCCAAATCCCAAATCAATTGTTGACCATGCGAAGGATACGAATCGCCACACGAGGCAGCAACCTGGCGTTGGCCCAGACCGGCCAGGTCGCTGACATGATCCGCCAGATGCACCCGGAGATTGCGACCGAACTGGTCACGATTTCCACGCGCGGCGATCGATACGCCGGTCCACTGGCCGAAGTCGGCGGCAAGGGTCTGTTCACGAAGGAGTTGGAAGAAGCGCTCCGCCAAGGGCGAGTGGACATGGCCGTTCACTCGGCCAAGGACCTCCCGGCCGAGATGGAAGGCGAATTCGTCATCGCTGCCGTTCCGGCCAGGCAGGATCCCCGCGATGCCCTGGCCGGGCGTGCCGGCGGGCTGGCCGAACTGGCCCAAGGCGCGACCGTCGGCACGGGCAGCCTTCGCCGAAGGGCGCAACTGCTTGCGGTGCGGGCGGATTTGAACGTTGTGCCCATTCGCGGCAACGTCGAAACCCGTCTGAAAAAGGCCGTCGGCGACCCACCCGAGATGGATGCCGTCGTCCTGGCGATGGCGGGGCTCAACCGCGGCGGCCTGGCCGAGCCGTACGGGCAATACATCCATGCGCTGGACCCCGAGCGAATTATCCCCTCCGCCGGGCAGGGGCTCCTTGCGCTTCAGGCGATGGCAGACAGGGGGGATGTGGCACAAGTGCTGTCGGCCATTGAACATGCCGATTCGCGAGCGGCCCTGGAAGCCGAGCGGGCCGTCCTTCAGGGCCTCGACGCCGGCTGTCAGAGTTGCCTTGCGATCCACGTCAGCCGGCAGGGCGGTCGATGGGCCGGCCGGGCTATGGTGGCCAGACCGGACGGGCGAGATATGATCCGCCTGTCGTGCGAGTCGGCCAGCGCTGCCGCGGCCAGCCAAGATCTGCTTTCCAGACTGATCGAGGGTGGTGCGGGTCGGCTGCTGGCGGAGCAGTGAATTTCGATAAATTGTGATATGTAGCGTTATTCATCGGTATAATGACGGGATTGTCGTTATTCGGATACTTACTTGCCGGTCGAGGCAACAATGTTGAAGACAGAGTTGCGGAAGTTGCTGGTTCTGCAAGGCCCCGCATTTGAGGCCAAGGGCATTCTGGGGTTTCTCCGGGACCATTTCGAGGTCCGTTCCGTCAACGATTTTGATGATGCGTTGTCGGCGATGCGGGACGATCACTTCGACGCGGTGCTTGCCGAGACGGCCGACTTTCTGCCGTTGGAGCGCGGCGTGGTCACGCAGCAGGCGGCGGCGGTCCTGGACACGATCGGCGACGGCGTGTGCATTGTTGACTCTGGCGGCCAGATGGTTTGGGCCAACCGCAAGATGCGGGAGTTTCCCGAGCCGCTTCTGGGCGAGCTTCGCAGGCTTTGCGTCGAGGCGTACGAGGAGTGCGCCTCCGCCGGCGACGCCGTGCAGAGCCGTGGGCGGCGGTTCTCGCTGATGCCCGACGACAAGAGCTACTACGAGGTAATCTGCTCGCCCGTGCTGGATTGCCATGGCAAGCTGCGCCAGGTGGCGGCCGTGGCGGTCAACGCCACCAGCCAGCGCCGCCAGCAACAGAAGTTCAACGCCATCGACCGGGCCGGCCGGGAACTGGTGAGCCTGGAGCGCGACGACGTAGCCCAGCGCGACCCGAAGGAACGCGTGGAAATGCTCGAGAAGCTGATCGTCCGCAGCAGCCGGGACGTGCTTAAGTTCGAGCATTTCGCCGTGCTGCTGCTGGACGAGAAGACTAACCGCCTCAACGTGATCATGTCTGAGGGCCTGGGCGAGACGGCTTGGCAGCACGAGATTTTCGCCACGCCCGAGGGCAACGGAATCTGCGGGCACGTCGTTGCCACGGGTCGCAGCTACGTTTGCCAGGACGTCCGGGCCGACGGCCGATACTTGGCCGGCCTGTCCGAAGCCCGCAGCAGCCTGACGGTTCCGCTGCGGCTGAACGACAAGATTATCGGGGCGATCAACATCGAGTCTCGCGTGTGCGGGGCGTTCAACGAGGAGGATCGCCAGTTTGCGGAGGTTTTCGCCAACTACGTGGCGCTGGCGCTTAACATACTGAACCTTCTTGTCACTGCCCGCCACACGGCCCACGCGCAACTGACCGGCTCGATCTGCGCCGAGCTTACCGGCCCGCTGAACGATATCATCACCGAGATAACCGATGTGATGGAGGAGTACATCGGGGCCGACGACCTGCGGCGCCGGCTGAGCCTGGTGGTCGACCAGGCGGCGATGGTTCGCCGGTCGATCCAGCAGCTTGCCCGGTCGCCGGGGGCCGGCGTAATCCCGGCCTCGGGGCCGCCGGCGCGGATCGAGCCGCTGCTGGCCGGCAAGAGAATCCTGGTGGCCGACGACGAGGAGCCCATCCGCCAGACCGTTCACGACGTTCTGGCTCCTCACGGCTGTCGGGTGGATCTTGCAGCCGATGGGGCCGAGGCGATCGAGCGCATTTGCTCTATTCACTACGACCTGATCATCTCCGACATCAAGATGCCCAAGGCCAACGGCTACGAGGTGTTCCACCAGGTGAAGGCCCGCCTTGGCGACGTGCCGGTAATTCTAATAACGGCCTTTGGTTACGACCCCAATCATTCCATCGTTCGTGCCCGGCAGGACGGGCTTTCGGCCGTCGTGCTCAAGCCTTTCAAGGTCAAGGACCTGATGGACCAGGTTCTCGCCGCGTTGTCCCCATCCACGAAGTGACGGTTGTGCGGGGTGGTATCAGGGCAAAAACTGTACCCATATTTGCTTCCGTGTGCCTGAATCCTACACTTCCCTTTGTAGCAACCGCGGCCTGTTTACAGTGGCCGCGAGATGTGTTCCTCGAAAAGGCAAACCGGGCGACATGAAGCCCGGCGCGCAAAGCCACGGGTTCCGATAAGTGGGACAGCCGGGCTACCGAAGGGAACGCCGATGAAAGCCAATTCATCGCCGGCGCGCGTTCGATTCGTCGAGCGCGACGCACCCTCCTGGCGGCTCGATTTCCGGCAAGTAGACAATTCCAGATGGTTAGTCAAGCCCCCCGTAGATGAGGCCGATAGTCACTCAGGGTCGATCGGAAGTTGGCCCGGTGTGCAATGTAACCGCCCCTACGGGTCGAATGGCTCGATGGCATATAGCGTGCGGTCGTCCTGGGAGAGGAGGTGAAGTAAGCAGATAGGACGCGCCTGCCGATGGAGGGCGATATTCACGCCCCTTACACACGCCTCGGCCGGTGCATGCAAGCCAATGCAACCCCACGCGAGTGCCCCGAAGACAGACCTAAATGACTTGGAACATTGACGTAAATATAAGCATGGCGGCGAATAATCGGACACGGAGGTTTTCGCAAAGAGATGGTAGATGCAGTGCCCATAGTGGGCAAACACGAAAGACGTTGGAGGAATATTCCATGAAACGCAAGAATACTGGCTTCACCCTGGTCGAAATTCTGATCGTCGTAATCATCCTTGGCATCTTGGCCGCGATCGTGATCCCGCAGTTCACCGAGGCGTCGAACGATGCCCGCGTGTCCTCGCTGGTCAGCGACTTGCAGACTGTCCGCAGCCAGATCGAGCTGTACAAGGTGCAGCACAAGGAGGACCATCCCGGCACCGGCCGCGACACGTGGACGATCGCCAACTTCGGCCCTGCCCTGACAGGCACGACGGACATGGACGG
>JAUWQU010000689.1 GCA_030610965.1 Phycisphaerae bacterium | reverse complement strand
CCCCCGCCACCGCCGTCATCACCGCCACAAAAAGCCATCGAGCCATCGTCATGGTTGATCTCCCAAGTCGCTATTCACCGCCGGACCTTTCGCCCGCAACCGCCGCGGGCCTGTCCTTACCACTGGGAGGTATTCCCGTCGCGGCTGGTTGCGCAGAGGAATCTCCGGCTGTTCCGTTCATGCGACATCAGCGGCGCGTTACAGTGCGCGATTCGGTTCCCTTTGATGCCCGAACAATCGCGAACCTTTCGCCTCGCGAGCGGGTTTATCTTCGGGCGGGTACCTTACCAACTACACGACAACGTGAAGGAGAAACACTATGAGACGCATCCTGTTGGTTATCGCGGCGGCGGTTATGGCGGCCGGGGCGAACGGCTTGGCGGACACCGCGGCCAAGAAGGGCCCGCTGCGGGTCTTCGTGCTGGTGGGCCAGTCGAACATGCAGGGCAAGGGCAAGATCGCCCACCTCGATGAGCTTGTGGCCAAAGACGCCGCCTACAAGCACCTCAAGACGGGCGGGGAGTGGACGAAGTTCAATGACGTGTTCATCAAGTACTGGGACCGCAAGGGCCCGCTGACGGTCGGCTACGCCGCGCCGGTGGACCGGATCGGCCCGGAGCTGGGCTTCGGCTACACCGTCGGCCAGAAGCTGCCCAACCAGGTCCTGCTGATCAAGTGCGCCTGGGGCGGCCAGAGCCTGGCTGTCAACTTCCGCCCGCCGAGCTCGGGCCTGCCCAGCGACGAAGAGTTCCAGAAGATGGTCGAACAGACCAACGAACGGAACAAGAAGAGGAACCGGCCTACCGTCACGCTGGACGACGTCAAGGCCCGCTACGGCCAGCGGTATCGCGACGTGGTCAAGGAAGTTCACTCGGTGCTGTCAAATATCAAAGCCGTCTATCCGGGCTATGACGGCTCGGGCTACGAGCTTTCCGGCCTGGTGTACTTCCAGGGCTTCAACGACGTGATCAACGGCGCGTACTGCGCCGAGTACGGCCAGAACATGGTCAACTTCATCCGCGACATCCGCAAGGACCTTGGCGCGGCGAAACTGCCGATCGTCATCGGCGAGTTGGGGATGAACGGCGTGACGGTCAATCCGCGGTACGCCAAGAAGCACTACGACTTCCGCGCGGCACAGGAAGCCCCGTCGAAGATGCCGGAGTTCAAGGGCGCCGTGGCGTTCGCGCGGACGGCGCCGTTCGTCGTCGAAGAGGGCAAGGGCTACGACGGCGGCTACCACTATCGCGGCCGGGCCGACACGTTCTACAAGATCGGCGTCTCCTTCGGCGAGGCGATGCTGGGAATGATCAAGACCGCCCCGGCGCCCAACGAGGCGTCCGTCAAGAAGGCCGGCGAGCAGGTCAAGGTCAAGTACAAGGACTAAGCCGACAGGCCGGCCGTGCGTTGGCCGGCACATCGACAAAGCAATGAAAAGGGCCCGCTTCGGTGGGCTTTTTTCATTGTTCCCTTGTTCGGCAAGACCTGCGATAATAAGTACATGATCGAGAAGGTGGTCACCAAACGATCCCTCAAAGACCGCTCGGCCGAGCGAGAGGATCTCGCCTACTGGCTAAGTCGCCCTGCCGGCGAGCGCATGGAAGCCTTGGAGAGGCTGCGAAGGCATTTCTATGGAGATATACCCAGACTTCAAAGAGTTGCTCGAGTTATTCAACGCACAGAAGGTTGAATACGTGATCGTCGGGGGGCACGCCTTGGCCTTTCATGGGGCCATTCGCGCTACCAAAGACATCGACCTCTACGTCCGCCCGACCGAGGCGAACTCCCATCGCATCATGGCCGCGCTCGAGGCCTTCGGTTTCGGCCAGGTCGGCCTGACGGCGGAGGACTTCCAAAAGCCAGGCCAGGTTGTCCAATTGGGTCACCCGCCGGTGCGGATCGATCTCGTCACCTCGATTGAAGGCGTTTCCTGGGACCAGGTTGCCGGCGGAAAAGCCATGGGCGAATACGGCGGCGAGCCGGTGCCGTTCATCGGGCGAGCGGAATTCATCGCCAACAAGAAGGCCGCGGGAAGATTGCAGGACCTCGCCGACGCCGAAAGGATCGAAGGCCCGCCGCCAGACGACCTTTGACCCGGCATAACGGAAACCCCAGGGGAGGATCGCCCCATGCTGATCGTTCTGCTGACACTGGCCTTGGCGCAGTTCGTGGCCTGGCCGCTGCTGCTGTGGGCGTCCGCGAAGGTCGTCCGCGTACCCGGCGTGGGGATCGCCCGAGCATACGCGGCCTTTGGGCTTCTCTTTCTGGTATCGCTGTCAGAATTCTCCGTTTTCGCCCTCGTCGATCTGCCCTTGCCGATCCTGATCGCAATGGCCTGCTCTTCAATTGCGGTATGCGTCTGGCTGGTCAAGGCGATGTTCCGCACCAGGTGGCTTCGCTCGCTGGGATGCCTTGCTCTGACCATTGCCGCTAACGTCGCCTTGGCATTCGGGATAAGGGCGGTCGCCGTCGAGGCGTTTATCATTCCCGGGGGTTCCATGGCGCCCACACTTCTAAGCGGAGAGCGTTTACTCGCGGACAAGGTCACACTCCACTTTCGCCGGCCGCGACGGGGTGAAGTCGTTGTCTTCCATCCCCCCCACTCGCCCGAGACAAACTATATCAAGCGGGTGATCGGCATCGAGGGCGACAGGCTCGAACTCTCGGGCGACGATCTGCTCGTCAACGGCGCCCCGGCCGGGGAGTGCCCGATTCATGGCGCCGCCCCGCTGCCCGACATGCAACCGATGGAGTGTCCCGCCGTCGTGCCGCCCGGAAAACTCTTCATGCTCGGCGACAAGCGCGATTCCAGCCTGGACAGCCGATATTGGGGATTCGCCGACGTGCGCCAAGTCGTCGGCCTGGCCGTGATGATCTACGCATCGGTAACACCGCCTGAAATGTCGGGCAGGTTCCTGGACGACCCTTCTGGCGCCGCCGAAAGGCCAAACCAAATCCGCTGGGAGCGGATCGGCAAGGCGGTCGATTAATCGCCTTCGCCTTGAGAAGTCTCCAGGGCACTTTCTATTTTGGCAATGGTGGCGGTATCAGGCGTCGTCTTTGCCTTCTCGATG
>JAUWQU010000026.1 GCA_030610965.1 Phycisphaerae bacterium | reverse complement strand
AAATAAAGATCTTCAGGTTCTAGCGGAACTGTGTCACATCCTTGGCGACAAGACAAGGCTGCGGATTCTTCAGGCCCTCCAGGCCAGTGAGTCCAATGTCACCTGCCTGTGCAAGGGCCTCAAGCTCCCCCAGCCGACCGTCAGCAGGCACCTGGCCATCCTTAGAATGGCCGGCCTTGTCGACAACAGACGCGAGGGCAAAGAAATCCACTACTCCCTGAACCACCAGAAGGGCAATGGCGCCGCCGCGGCCGCGCTCAAACAATTCACAAACGGGGCCGCTGCGGTACGCATCGGGCGGCTCGTCATCGGCCTGACGCACAACTGACGCTACCAGGACCTGCAGTGAAAATCTCTCTAAACTGGTTGACGGACTACGTGGACGTTTCGCTGCCGACCAGCGAGTTGGCGGACGTATTCAAACGCATCGGCCTGCCGGTCGAGGAAGTCATCGAGACCGACACCGATATCGTTCTGGACCTCGAAGTGACAAGCAACCGCGGCGACTGCCTTGGGCACCTGGGCGTTGCCCGCGAGCTTGCGGCCGCGACGGGAAAGCCGTTCAAGCCTCCTCAGATCGGGGATCTTCCCACCGACTCCAAGGCGTCCGAGCTTACGAGAATCGACGTCCTCGATGCGGACCTCTGCCCGCGCTACACCGCCCGCGTCATCCGCGGCGTGAAGGTCGGCCCGAGCCCGGCCTGGATGGTCGAACGCCTCGAAGCCGTCGGGATGCGAAGCATCAACAACATCGTCGACGCGACCAACTACGTCCTGATGGAATACTCCCAGCCGCTGCACAGCTTCGACTACGACAAGCTCGACGAGAACCGTATCGTCGTCCGCCGCGCCACCGGCGGCGAGATGATGGTGAGCATCGACGAGACCAAGTGCGAGTTGGACGATTCGATGCTTGTGATCGCCGATGCCCGCAAGCCCGTGGCCATCGCCGGCGTGATGGGCGGGCTCAACACCGAGGTCGCCGAGTCCACGGTCAACGTGCTGATAGAGTCCGCCCAGTTCGATCCGCTCAGCGTCCGCCGGACGTCGCGGAAGCTTCAGCTCATGAGCGACAGCAACTATCGTTTCGAGCGCGGCGTCGACCCGGTCGCCATCGACGAGGCGTCGCTGCGAGCATGCCAACTCATCGTCGCCTCAGGCGGCGGCAAAGTCGCCGAGGGCCTCGTCGACGTATGGGCAAAACCCCACACGCCCGCCAAGGTCGCCATGCGGCCAAAACGCTGCGACACGGTGCTGGGCATCGAGATTCCGCCCGGGCGGCAGGAGGAAATCCTCGCCGGGCTGGGCCTGGCGCCCGTCCGCGCCGACGACGATTTTGTCTGCACCATCCCGTCCTACCGGGCCGACCTGTCGCGAGAAATCGACCTCATCGAGGAGGTCGGGCGAATCCACGGATACGACAAGATCCCCGTAGGCGGGCAAGTCACCCACGCCGTCGCGGGCGACACGCTGGCGACGCGAATCCGCCGCATGGCCGGTGAGGCGCTCGCCATGGCCGGGTTCGACGAGGCGGTGACGTTCACCTTCGTCGACGACGCCGAGGCTGAGCTTTTCGGCCACGCGCGCCACGTCACCGTCGATAAGCTCACGCGAAAAACCTCCAACGTCCTGCGCCCCACGCTGCTGCCAAGCCTGCTTGCGGCCTGCAAGAGCAATCAGGACGTCGGCAACGACGAGGCCTGCCTCTTCGAGATCGCCGCGTGCTTCCCCGCCGCCGAGGGCGAGGGCCAGGGAAGACTGCCCGACGAGTACACCGAGCTTGCGATGATCTCCACCGACGACCTGCTCGAACTTCGCGGCGCGCTGGAAACGCTGGTCCAGCGACTCGCGCCGCAGGCGAGCCTGACCGTCAGCCCGCACGCCCATCCTCATCTGGCCGCCGGACGCAGCGCGACCGTCCTGCTCGACGGCAAGGCGATCGGCGCGATCGGACAGGTCTCCGAGAAAATCCAGCATCACTACGGCCTCGAACGCCCCATCGCCGCCGCGGCTGTGAAGTTCCAACCGCTCATCGACGCCGCGCAACTGGTCCGCACCTACGAGCCGCTGCCGCGCTTTCCAGCCGTGCGGCGCGACCTCTCGATCATCGTCGACGAGCCGGTGACCTGGCAGCAGCTCAGCGAGGCGATCGCGGGCATAGACCAGCCGCTGCGGCAGGTGATGGACTACGTGACTACCTACCGCGGCAAGCCCGTTCCCGCCGGGCGCAAGAGCGTGACGGTCGCTCTGGAATACCGCGCCGCCGACCGCACGCTGCGAGGAGAAGAAGTAGACTCGCAGGTCGAAGAGATTCTCGCCGCGCTGCGAAAAGATTTCTCCGCCGAGTTGCGCGCCTGACCGCCGCCGCCGCCGTGCGGTAGATAATGGCGCCTTCGATGGATGCGCGATTCCGCACAAGTTGTCCACCGCGATTGGTCAGCATCCGATGCTGAAACAACGAATGATTGAGATGCGGGGTTCAGGCGTCGGCGAGGACGAGGTCTGCAAGAATCCCGGCGCAGGCAAGCCATCGGGTTTCCGATGCAGACGGACGCGGCAGGCCGAAGCCCCAGCCGGCATGGGCCCCACGGATCAAGCGTGAATTGCCCTGGCCGCCCATGAATCCCAGCCGCCCATCCCGGAGATCGTGAGCCACCGGGGCAAGGGCGTTTCCATCGACCTATCCAAGGACAACAATATCTGGGCCGCGCCTGAGCATTGGAACCGTAAGATGGCCTACCTGACCGCTTGGCGAGCGGCGGCTTATTTGGTATAGTGCTCCCGCGCAGCGACGCCCTGGCGGGCATCGGGCGCCAACAGAGAAGGACCAGCGAAGGTATGTTGCCCCCCACCAACTACACGCAGGCTCATCGCGATGGCCTGATGGTCCTGATGATCCGCCGCACGGAGCAGGAAGTGGCCGTTATGGAGGCCCTGTCGGTCATGTATCTGCCCACCACGCGGACGATGTTGGCCAGGACACTCAACGCGATGGGCGCGCGTGGCGCCAAGGGCAAGGCGTTTATACCCAAGGACATTACGCCCATCATCAACGTCCTCGATCGCAAGGGCCTGGCCGTTTGGGACGGGACCACCGCCTCGTGCGATGGGGGGCTGGTCGAGATTATCGCCCGTCGCCTGGTAGCCCAGGGGCGATTCGATGTCATTGCCCGCGCGGTCGAAGAGATTCACCCCATCCGCCTGAAGAGGCCGGCTTGGGATGCGGAAAGTTGTGAGAATCTCTTGCGCGCTTTCCGGATTGCCCTGTACCGGAATGACACCGAACAAGCGTTCAATGTCCTCGACGTCATGACGGCAAGCAGATGCGGGGACTCCGAGCCACATCCATACCACCAAGTCTGCTGTAACCCATTCGATGCGAAATGGTTCGCGGGACTGGCCCCGTCGCTGCAGGCCAATGCGCTGAGCGAGATCCTCATGGCGGCATCCTCTAGCCTTGAGCCGATAGGCGAGTATCTTGACCATGCCGATTCGATCCTGGCCACTTGCCAGAGCGATGCGCTTATGTCGTTGCGGTTCCTTTGCGTAAGGGCCCGCATCCTGCGGGGCGAGTGGTTGCTGGCCTGCGAAACCGCATCCGCCATGGACCCGCTGAACGGAAGTATGTCGGCGGCCTGGATGGACTTCCTGGCCGGGGACAACCAGCGCGCCATCGCGGGGTTCGAAGAGGCTGTCAATCTGATCAAGAAGAAAACGCGGAAGAGGAATACCTACATTTTCGGGCTTCCAGGCATCGCGTTCGTCCTGGCGCTGATTAAAGACGGGCAGAGCAAGGCCCTGGCCCGAGCGGCCCAGTTGGTGAAATTCGCACGCCGGGACACGGAAAACTGGCACGAGTTCGCCTATGCGATCATCGAGCGAGTGGTCAAGCTGCGCGCGGGCGACCCGGATGGCGCATCGGACGGAGGTTTCAACGTCTGGCACGCGCCGGACCAGGCCAGCCCCATGAGCATCATGCTGGATGAGGCCCTGACGTACTGGCAGGGCGGGAGCCACGGCGTGCTGAAGCCCCTCCGTCAACTCCGCCGCGATGCGCTGGCGGGGGGATATCGCTGGCTGGCTGCCGAGGCGGGGGAACTGCTCTCTCGCGTGGATCCAAAGTCGTCGGCTCTCGGCGAGGCAGCGGCGGAGTTCCGGGCCGAGACGGGCACGGTGAGCATCTTCGACACTATCGTTCGCCAAGAGCCATGGGAACGCGCGCTGGAGGCGATGGCTCGCCTCGGCGAGAGCGACGACCAGGCCAAACGGGAGGAACGACTCCTCTGGCGCGTCCACGTGACGAAAAAGACGGGGGCCTGTAGCATCATGCCCATCCTGCAGAAGGCCACGCGCAACGGATGGACGCGCGGGCGAAACGTCGCGATCACACGCCTCTATGAGGCACATAGCTCGCTGGACTATCTCACGGACCATGACCGGCGGATTTGTAAGGCCATCATAGTTGAATACGAGTCGCGCGGGTATCGCTACTACGGCAGACACGAGGTCTACGCCCTCAATCCGAGCAAGGCCCTGCCCGCCCTGGTGGGCCATCCGCGGGTATTCTGGGACGATGGCAACACGCGGATTGACGTCGTCGCCGCGAACCCGCAGTTACAGGTCGTTCGCGAGGGCGAGGCTCTGCACGTGAGCCTCACGCCTTCGGCCACCGACCGCTCCGGCGAGCCGCTGGACTTTGTCGCCATACGTGAGAGCCCCACACGGCTGGCGGTGATCACGTTCTCGCCCGAGCATCGGCGGATTGCGGGTATTGTCGGACCTGAGGGAATCCGCGTGCCCCCGCGCGGCGAGGAGTCACTACTGAAGGCCATCGCCGCCGCGTCGGCTACTGTGACGGTCCAGTCGGATATCGGCGTCGGCAACAGTGAGCACGTCAAGAGCGTCGAGCCCTGCCCGACACCGCACGTGCAACTCTATCCCCACGGTGAGGGGCTCAAGGTGGCCATTCTGGTCAGGCCGTTCGGCGACGAAGGGCCGTACTACCGCGCTAAGCGCGGCGGAGAGACCGTGCTTGCCGAGGTGGGAGGCAAGCGGCTGCAGACGACGCGAGATTTCGCCGGCGAGGGCCGGGGCTTCGCCGCCCTGCGCGAGGCATGCGGTACGCTGAGCCTGTTCAACGAGATCGGCGGAGAACGCTTTTCCACCGATGTCGAGGCCTGCCTCCAACTCCTGCTCGAACTGGGCCAGTTCGACGGCAGGGTGATCGTGGAATGGCCCCGCGGCGAGAAGTTCAAGGTCACCCACACCGTCTCGGCAGGCCAGTTCCACATGGGCATCAAGAAGAACAAGGACTGGTTCGCCGCAACGGGTACGCTGCAGGTCGACGACTCTCGCGTGCTGGACATGCGCGAACTGCTCGCACTGGTCGCCCAATCGCCAGGCAAGTTCATCCCGCTGGGCGAGGGGCGATTCCTCGCGTTGACCATCGAGTTCCGCAAGCGCCTCGATGAGTTGAGGACGTTCGGCGAGGCCAGCGGATCGGGCGTTCGGGTGCATCCGCTGGCGGCGCCCCTACTGGAGGAAATCGCCGGCGAGGTCGGCTCGTGCAGGACCGACAAGCATTGGAAGGGCCATCTCAAGCGGCTACAGGAGGCCTGCGACCTCAAGCCCGCCGTCCCGTCAACGTTCCAGGGCGAACTGCGGGATTACCAGGTGACGGGCTTCGAGTGGCTGGTGCGGCTGGCGCACTGGGGCGTCGGGGGCTACCTGGCCGACGACATGGGCTTGGGCAAGACGATCCAGGCGCTGGCGGCCATTCTGACCCGTGCGACCGACGGACCCACGCTGGTCGTCGCGCCGACGAGCGTCGGGGCCAACTGGGGCCGCGAGGCCGCTCGATTTGCGCCGACGCTCCGCGTGACACGATTCGGGGCGGGCGACCGGCGTAAGACAGTCGAGTCGGCAGGACCTTTCGACCTGGTCATCTGCACGTATGGCCTGCTCGCCCAGGAAGCCGATCTGCTTGCCGAACGGTCGTGGCAGACGATCATCCTCGACGAAGCCCAGGCCATTAAGAACATGGCCACCAAACGGTCGAAGGCCGCGATGGGGCTGACCGGCGAGTTCAAGCTGATCACAAGCGGCACGCCGATCGAGAACCATCTGGGCGAGTTGTGGAACCAATTTCGGTTCGTCTGCCCGGGCCTGCTCGGGTCGATCAAGAGCTTCAACAGCCGCTTCGCCAACCCGATCGAGCGCGATGGCGACAAGGAGGTCAGCAGGAAACTGCGGCGGCTCATTCAGCCGTTCATCCTGCGCCGCACCAAGAGCCAGGTCCTCCAGGAACTGCCCCCCCGCACGGAGATTCTCCTGCAGGTCGAACTGAGCAGCGAAGAGGCCGCCATGTACGAAGCCCTCCGCCAGAGGGCCGTCGAGAAGCTCGCCTCCGGTGGCGTCGAGGCCGACAAGCAGCGGTTCCAGATCTTCGCCGAAATCATGAAGCTGCGGAGAATGTGCTGCAACCCGAAGCTCGTGGTGCCCGAAACGCCCGTGACGGGCTCGAAGCTCCTGGTATTCGCCGACGTGCTGGCCGAACTGCTCGACAACCGTCACAAGGCTCTGGTCTTCAGCCAGTTCGTCGATCACCTGGCGATCATCCGCGAGTACCTTGACGCCAACGACATCACGTACCAGTACCTCGACGGCTCGACGACCATCAAGCAGCGCCAAAAGCGAATCGACGCCTTCCAGGCGGGCGATGGCAACGTGTTCCTAATCTCCTTGCGCGCCGGCGGACTTGGGCTCAACCTCACTGCCGCAGACTACGTAATCCACATGGACCCGTGGTGGAACCCTGCCGTGGAGGACCAGGCCTCCGACCGGGCACACCGCATCGGCCAGCAGAGGCCCGTTACGATCTATCGCCTGGTCACCACCGGCACGATCGAGGAAAAGATCGTCGAACTGCATCACCGCAAACGCCACTTGGCCGACCGCCTGCTCGAAGGCGCCGACATGGCGAACATGCTGTCGGCAGATGATCTGCTCCGCCTGCTGCAGGAAGCGTAGAACCACCGTCCTGCACGGTTTTGCGGAAGAACTCCGCGCCCCGCACAAGGCGCCCCCTCGCTGTTTTGTGTGGAAGAGCCGGGCGCAAGAGCGTGACGGTCGCTCTGGAATACCGCGCCGCCGACCGCACGCTGCGAGGAGAAGAAGTAGACTCGCAGGTCGAAGATATTTTCGCCGCGCTGCGAAAAGATTTCTCCGCCGAGTTGCGCGCCTGACCGCCGCCGTCGCCGTGCGGTAGATAACGGCGCCTTCGATGGATGCGCGATTCCGCACAAGTTGCCCACCGCGATTGGTCAGCATCCGGCGCTATTTGCTCAAGGATTCGTACTGTTCAGTCGATGATATGCGTGGTATAATACCTTATAGCAAATTGAATATAGAAGAAGCCTCTACCGTGTTCGACACGGGATCCTAGTTGAGAAGAACCGATATCCTGTTATTGGGAGGCCTCGTCCAAGGCAGCTTCGGCAGCCGGCAGCCACCCACCTAAAATAATGGGTTCTTCTTCCCGGATCCTGACCGGCACAGCGTGGAGGCCTTCTTTTTGCGCCCGCCGAAGAGAAACGCATCTCTGTTCTCTCTTGTCCATGTAATCCGCTGCCCTTCCGCTTCTCCTCTTGCTCTTTCCACTCTGCGTTCTCCGCGATCTCTGCGATGTGAACCGTCCTTCGGGCCCCGTCAAGAGCCGGATTTTCATAGGCTTTCGCGGCAACAAGTTGTATACTTCTGCGACTGTAAAAGCGGATGTGGTGCGCCGTCGCAAGCTCGGCCGGCGGGCAAGCGGAAACGTCAGCCCCGGAGGAATATCCGCGGGGTTTCCGCTCAGGCGGCGCCGAAACCGGACAAAGCAACCTGCGAGATGAGTCCTTCACTTGGGGCCAATAGGAGTTTGGATTTATGGCTTGGTACGTGGGAGTCGACATCGGCGCGGTCAGCATAACCGCGGCCGTGCTTTGCACCGATGCGGACGCAGAACTGCCAGCCGGCGAGGGCAAGTTCGAGGCCATATCGACCGCCCCCGCCGCCAAAGGGCGTGTATGGGTCAGCGAGTATCGCCGCACGCGCGGCCAGCCCGTGGCCGCCGGAGCGAAATTGCTCCAGGACATTCTCGCCGCCATCGGCTCGGGCGGGATCGACGGGCTCTGCCTGACCGGCAGCGGCGCGAAGGTCCTGGCCGAGAAGATCGGGGCGTCGACGGTCAACGAGTTCAAGGCCATCGCCTCCGGCCTGGCCGCCGCGGGCGTGAAGGTCCGCACCGTATTCGAGATGGGCGGCGAGACGTCGAAGTACCTCCGCCTGGATGAAAACGAAGACGGCAGCTACGCCATAGTCGATTACGCCACCAACGGCGACTGCGCGGCCGGGACGGGTTCGTTTATAGACCAGCAGGCCGGCAGGCTGCGTTACGCGGTGGAGGACATCGGCGATATCTGCCTCTCGGCCGAGCGGGCGGCCCAGGTGGCCGGGCGGTGCAGCGTGTTCGCCAAGACCGACATGATCCACGCCCAGCAAAAGGGCTACAACCCTGCCGAGGTGCTTCGCGGGCTCTGCAACGCGGTCGCTCGCAACTTTCGCACAGCCGTGGTGCGGTCGCACCAGGTCGAGGCGCCGGCGGTGTTTCTGGGCGGGCTTGCCGCCAACCGCGCCGTCGTGCGGTCCCTTCGCGAGACTTTCGAGCTCGACGAGTCGCAGCTTTTCATTCCCGGCGCCTACGCCCACATGCCCGCGGTCGGGGCCGCGCCCGTCGCGGCACAGGCCCCCCAGGCGGTGGACCTGTCGGACCTGGACGAGCTTACCGCCACGGGCGACACTACCGGCGGGCAGTTCCCCACGACCGCGCCATTGACGATGGAAAACGTCCTGCTGCTTCGCGACCAGGTCGAGCCGTTCGAGATGCCTTACGGCGTCGATCGCATCGACGCGTACCTGGGCATCGACATCGGCAGCGTATCGACTAACGTGGTTGTCATCGATGAGGACGGGCGGATGGTCGAGGAGATCTACACCAACACGCGGGGCCGGCCCATCGAGGTGGTCAGCGAGGCCCTCAAGCAGATCGAGAACCAGTGGGGCGACCGCCTCAACATTCGCGGGGCCGGCACGACCGGCTCGGGCCGCGAGTTGATCGGCGCGCTGATCGGGGCCGACACCATCAATGACGAGATCACCTGCCACAAGACCGGCGCGACCTACGTCGGCCAGAGGCTCCTGGGCGGGCGCGTGCCTGACACGATCTTCGAGATCGGCGGACAGGATTCCAAGTACATCAGCCTCCAGGACGGCATCGTGGTGGACTTCACGATGAACGAGGCATGCGCGGCCGGGACGGGCAGCTTCCTCGAAGAGCGAGCCGAGGAACTGGGCATCGCAATCAAGGGCGAGTTCGCGGAGTTGGCTCTGTCCAGCCAGGCCCCGGTTCGGCTTGGCGAGCGGTGTACGGTCTTCATGGAGCGCGACGTGACCAGCTACCTCCAGCGCGGCGCGGAGAAGCCCGACCTGGTAGCCGGGCTGGCTTACTCGGTGGTCTTCAACTACATCAACCGCGTTGTGCGGGGGCGGAAGATCGGCGATTGCATCTTCTTTCAGGGCGGCACGGCGTACAACGACTCGGTGGCCGCGGCATTCGCGGCCGTGTGCGGCAAGGAGATCGTCGTCCCGCCGTACAACGGCGTCATAGGCGCGATCGGCGTTGCTTTGCTGGCTCGCGACAAGATGCTCTTCGAGCCGGGCAAGCCCGCCGCGGCCTCCGAGGGCACGAAGGTCGGCCAGTACATCCCCGTCGGCGCCGCCGAGCAGTTCGAGGCCGAGACGGTTCGACCCGCCAGCCGCTTCCGCGGATACGACCTGTCGCAGGTGGATTACACGCTCCGCGAGTTCACGTGCAAAGGCTGTTCGAACCATTGCCAGATCCAGGAGTTCAACGTCGAGGGCGAGAAGACCTACTGGGGCGACAAGTGCTCGGAGCGTTTCCGCAAGCAGTCCAAGGCGGCCCGCGAGCCGGTGATCGATAATCTGATGGCGCTTCGGTCGGAGCTTCTGCTGGACGACTCGGCCCTGCCGCAGCCGCCCGCCGGGGCTAAGGCCGTCGGCATACCGCTGACGATGTTCTCCTACAGCATGCTGCCGTTCTGGCGGACGGCGATTGCACATCTCGGCTACCGGACGGTTCTCAGCGACCCGACGAATAAGAAGATCGTCCAGGACGGACTGGACACCGTGGTGGCCGAGCCGTGCTTCCCGATCATCGCCGCGCACGGGCACGTCGCCAACCTCGTGGCCAAGGGCGTGGACTACATCATGCTGCCGAACATCATCTCGATGGAAACGCGCTGGCTGCACACCGAGAGCCACCTCTGCCCGTGGCACCAGACGCTGCCCTTCGTGGTGCGGCAGGCCCCGCAACTGATGGGCGAGGCCCGGCGGTTCTGGACGCCGACGGTCCACTTCCGCCAGGGCCGCCCCTACGTCACACGCGAGCTGACGGCGTTCTTCAAGGCCCTGGGCCACTCGCGCAAGCAGATCGCACGTGCGGTTGCTGAGGGCTTCGCGGCACAGGACGCCTTCCTGGGCAAGGTATACGCCGCCGGTCAGAAGGCACTGGACCGCATCGTCGAAACCGGCGAGGCCGCCATCGTAATGGTCGGCCGGCCCTACAACATCCACGACGCCGGAATGAATCTGTCGGTCGGCCAAAAACTGCGGGATTACTACGGCGTGAACGTCATTCCGCAGGACTTCCTCAACCTCGACGACTACGACGTGCGAGACGTCAACTCGTCGATGTACTGGGACCTCGGCCAGAAGATTCTCTCGGCCGCCAAGCTGGTCAGCGAGTACCCGAACCTGCACATCATCTACATCACGAACTTCAAGTGCGGGCCGGACTCGTTCATCAAGCACTTCGTCCGCAAGGCGTCGGGCAAGCCGTTCCTGACGCTCCAGTTCGACAGCCACGCAAACGACGCGGGCATGATGACCCGCTGCGAGGCCTACCTCGACAGCAAGGGCATCCTCCGCCCGTGGCGCCGAGAGGCGATGGCGGTCGAGGCGCGGTAATGGCCCATAGGCGGGTCCTGCCGTTTGCATTCCCGCCGACCCCGCCGGTATGATGCCGCTTTGGCACCAGGCAAAGGAGGCGAAACTCATGTCCAAGCCGACCAAGAAGGAACGACGGCGACTCAAGCAGAAGCTCAAGCACAAGCAGTCCATCAAGCTTCGCAATGAAAGCCCATACAAGCGTCTGGCGGCCGCGGGGCGAGTCGAGTCCTGCAAGGTCAACGACAATTGCCGGACACAGGGGCTCTTCAGCATCTATGCCCGGGTGTCCGTGCCGAATCGCCCGCCCACGCTGGCGTGCTTCCTCGTCGACAAGTGGTGCATGGGGCTCAAGGACGCCTGGGGGCGGCTCGATATCACACAGGAGGAGTACCATGACTTTATGGAGTCCGCGAAATCCCGCGCGGATTTCAAGCTGGTCGACCTTGACCCCGACGAGGCCCGCCGACTAATCGCCGGGGGCATCCGCCAAGCCAAGGAGATGGGCTTCCGTCTGCCGCCGGACTATGGCAAGTGGGTCAAGGCCATGGGCGTCGGCGACGACTGGGCCTCGGCCGACATCAGCGACTTCGGCATCGACGGCAAGTACCGCTTCGTCGGACCCATCAGCCACCTCGCCGACCGCCTGATCGACGGCGACGTCGAGAAGTTCTTCGCGCGCCCCGACGTTGATTACATTGCCGGGATGTACGACGGCGATGACTTCGCCGACGACTACGAGGAATATGAGGACTATGACGAGGATGAAGACGAGTTTGATGATGAGCAAGACGAGGAGTGGGACGACGAGGAAGCAAAGCGTGAATTCGAGGAAGTTCTGGGTGGCACCGCCGAGGGCATGTACAACGCCGCCCTGAAGTGGTGCTTCGCCAACGGAGAAGAGCCCCACCCTCACCTCAGGGACGCGGCATTCCTCATGCTTGCCGCCAGCGCCAACTTACCGCAACAGGACCTGGACGCAGGCAATCCAACCAGTCCATCCGTCGAAGACATCCTTTCGCTGGCCCCGCCGGAGCATCGCGGCCAACTTAGCGGGGCCGTGCAGCAGATCGGGAGAATGGCCGCATCCTACCCGAACCCGGACGCCTTCGCCGACGCCGCCGGGCTGGAACTCCCTGACGACGAAGAGGACGAGAACGACACGCCCGACAATCCCCCGCAGAACTGAAAAACATTCTCCCCGCAGAGCGCGGAGGGCGCAGATCGCATAGATTGGCCCCTATATCTTCTTCTCTGCGACCTCTGCGAGAGATGTCTTTTCCCCGCCGTCACGACGGCAGGTCGGCGAATGCCTCGGCGACGGCGCGGTTGGTGATTCTGCCGTCGCGCATGTTCACGGCCAGGCCGTGGCCGGCGTCCAGTGCGGCGAACCTCTCCACGCCCAGCGCCGCCAGCTTGCGGGCGTAAGGCAGCGTGGCGTTGCACAGAGCCTGGCTGCTGGTTCGGCCGACCGCGCCGGGCATGTTGGCCACACAGTAGTGAACCACGTTATCGACGATGTACGTCGGCTCGTGGTGCGTCGTGGGCCGGGCCGTCTCGACGCATCCGCCCTGGTCGATGCACACGTCCACGATCACC